>JBAUZG010000410.1:0-5246 GCA_049585195.1 Bryobacteraceae bacterium
CTCGAGGAGAACGAACGCCGAGCCAAGAATGTGCCCGGCGTTGTGGAGTTCAATCTGCAGGCCGTCCCCGATCGTCTTCTTCTCGTCGAGGACACAAGTGTCGAAATGCTTAGCCGCGTTCTCCGCATCGGCGAGCGTGTACAAGGGCGGGACCGGTACACTCTGATCTGCAATTCCGACCGCCCTTCGGCGAGCGTTCCGTTTCTCAATGAATGCCGCGTCTTTTTCCTGAAGGTGGGCGGAATCGGCAAGCATGTATTGGCAAAGCTCGGCGGTGGCGGGCGTCGAGTGAATGCGGCCGCTAAATCCATTGCGTATCAATGTCGGCAGATTTCCGCTATGGTCGAGGTGAGCATGAGAGAGCACAACCGACCGTATGGAGCTTGTGGCGAATGGAAGATGGCTGTTGATTTCAAAAGCCTCGCGCCGGTGTCCCTGGAGGAGGCCGCACTCGAGCAGGTGAGTCTCATTTCCAACTTCGATCGCATGCATCGATCCAGTTACTTCTTGTGCCGCTCCCCAAAAGGTGATTTTCATGGTCAGCGTCTATGTTGGCAGATCACGTGCACAAGACTATCGTCGATCACTGGATTATGCATGGCCTAAAATCGCTTTCGTAAGCTGGCAGGGGAGGTGAGTGCTGGAAAGGAGCAGACCTGTGCCAAGCGAGCGTAGCGAAAAAGAAAACCCAGTCCCGGATCCCTTGGGACAGGTGGAACCGCAGCTCCATATTCAATCCTACTGGCGCTTCCGCGATCTTTTGGAAGCCGCTCCCGACGGCATCATCGAAGCGGAGCCTGATGGCACGATTGTGCTTCTGAACGCCGCGGCGGAACGCATGTTCGGCTATCAACGGGAGGAACTGCTGGGTCAGTTGATAGAAATCCTGGTTCCGGAGTCTCTGAGGCAGCGCCATCAGGAGCATAGGGATCGCTATGCAGAGCACCCCGTCACACGCCCCATGGGCAGCGGTCTGGAGCTTTTTGCCCGGCGGAAAGACGGAACTCAGTTGCCTGTTGAGATCAGCCTTAGCCCGATTCGATCGCCGCAAGGCTCTCGGGTCATCGCAATCGTGCGGGATATCACCAGCCGCAAGCGTGCCGAGGCGCAAATCAGCGCCATGCATCAGGAATTTGCAGCCGAGCTGGCGGCAAAGAATCAGCAACTGGAAATCCGGAATCGGGAAATCGAGAGGGCGAACCGGCTCAAGAGCGAATTCCTTGCCAGCATGAGCCATGAGCTTCGGACCCCGCTTCACACCATCATCGGATTCGCCGACCTGCTCGCCGAAGAATTGAAAGGTCCGCTGAATTCCGATCAAAAGCGTTTCGTCGGGCACATCCAACACGATTCCCACCATTTGCTCGAGCTGATCAACGATATTCTCGATCTCAGCAAAATAGAGTCCGGGCGCCTCGAGTTAAACGTTGAGCCGTTCAAAGCAGCCGAAGCTATCGCCGAGGCCATGGCGGGCCTTCGTCCTCTGGCGGCGAATAAGCAGATCAGCATCAAAGAAATGCTCGACCCAGCGGTGCTTGTTACGGCGGACCGGCTGCGTTTCAAGGAGATTCTCTACAATCTGGTCAGCAATGCCATCAAGTTCACCCCGGAAAGAGGCGAAATTACTGTCGAGTGCGCCAAACGGTCCGACGGCATCTTCTTCGCGGTCACAGACACAGGCATTGGGATCGATCCCTCCGAACACCAAGCCATCTTCGACAAGTTCTATCAATTGGGGTCCACGACGCGCGGCGTGCGGGAAGGGACAGGCCTCGGATTGGCTATCACCAAGAGCCTGGTCGAAATGCATGGCGGAAAGATTTGGGTGGGAAGCACACCGGGGCAGGGCAGCCGCTTTCAATTCCTGCTTCCCCGAGAGGAAGTTGAAGCGCCGGGCAAAGAAGTCATGCAAACATGAAACGGATTCTGGTGGCCGAAGACTCGCCGGCTAGTCTCGAATTACTCCGCACGGTGCTCGAGAGTGCCGGTTACGAGGTCGTCGAAGCGGTCGACGGGCTCGATGCGGTACAGAAGGCATCTTCGAATTCCGTCGATCTGGTCTTGCTCGATTTACAGATGCCGAAAATGGATGGGTTTGCCGTGTTGGCCGAGTTGAGAAAGAACGCAAGGTTTCGAACCATTCCGATCATCGCCTTGACTGCCAGCGCCATGCGCGGCGATCGCGAACGCGCGCTCGAAGCTGGATTTTCCTCTTACATCGCTAAGCCTGTCAACTTGGCCCTGCTGCGCTCGGAAGTGGAACGCCTGATCAGATAAATGAACGAAGAAAGCAAGATGAAAGAAAAGGCCACTGGACGGCCTAACGTGTCCCTGCTGATTGTAGACGACAATCCGGGAAGCCTGGAACTGCTGGCCACGGCTCTCGAGCAGCCAGGCTTGGAAATTTCGACTGCGAGCGACCCTGAAGAAGGGCTGGATCTTATCTTCCAAAAGCACCCTCACATCGTTCTGACCGATTTAGTGATGCCGAAAATGAGCGGCCTCGAGTTGCTCGAACGGATTGTCAACTTCGACCCTGCCATCGAAGTGATCCTGATGACGGCTCATTACTCGACTGAATCCGCCGTCGAGGCGATCCGTAAGGGGGCCAGCGATTATCTGAACAAGCCGATTTCCGTTCCCGCGCTCCGCGAACGTTTCCGTTCCATGATCGACGACGTACGCCGCAGACAGCGCTCGGTCGAGCTCGAAGAAGAGCTGCGCGGCAGCGCACAATTCGAGCGCATCATCGGTAACAGCCCCCTCATGTGGGAGCTGTATTCACGTATTCGCCGTATTGCTCCACACTTCAGAACCGTTCTGATTACCGGACCCACCGGCTCCGGGAAGGAACTCGTGGCGCAAGCCCTGCACCGGCTAAGCCCCGCGTCGTCGGGAAATCTCGTAGTGGTGAACTGCTCAGCCGTGGTCGAGACTCTATTCGAGAGCGAGCTGTTTGGGCACGTGAAAGGTTCTTTTACCGGCGCCACCGGCGACAAAGTGGGCTTGGTCGAGCACGCGAGCGGAGGTGCGCTCTTTTTGGACGAAATTGGCGACATGCCCCTGGGGACACAAGCCAAACTGCTGCGTACGATCCAGAATCAGGAAGTGCAGCGCGTCGGCTCGCTGCAGGCACGCAAAGTGAATATCCGGGTCATTGCCGTTACGCACCGCGACCTTCGCGCCATGATTCGGGAAGGCAAATTCCGCGAGGACCTCTATTACCGGCTGTCGATGGTGGAAATGCGCGTACCGTCGCTCGCCGAGCGAAAGGAGGATCTTCCGTTACTGACCAAGCACTTCATTGACAAATTTTCCAAGCAGTTTGACAAGCGGGTGCGGGGAATTACGCCGCGCGCCAGCATCGCCCTAAGCCGTTACGATTGGCCGGGAAATGTGCGCGAGCTCGAGAATGCGATAGGCCATGCTTCTATGATGGCTTTGAGCGATACGATCGACATCGGCGAACTTCCCGAATCGATTCGAAATCCCGGCCTGTTCCCGGGCAGCGCTACCGAATCGCCGGGAGAAAGTGTCGCCTCTGTGCCTGAAGCCGCATCCCCAGCCTCCAGGCTCGAAGATGCCGAGCGGCGTCTGATTTCAGACGCCCTGGCTAAGACTTCGGGGAACCAGTCAGAAGCTGCTCGTCTGCTGCGCATTGGCAGAGATGCTCTGCGCTACAAGATGAAGAAATATGGTCTCGCTGGCTCGGCGAATAGCTGAGTACCGGACAGGCCGCGTTCCGAATGATTTCGTAAGCATGAGTCTGAAATCTTCCGAACGTCTTCTGTGCCTTGCCCCGGCCGATCACAACCAGATCCGCCGCATGCTCGCGCGCCGCTTGCGCAAGAGCATCCGATATTCCGGCCCCACTAACTGTGAGTGAGAAATCGGTTCCGGCTTCGCGCTGCATCTTGGCAATCTCTACTCTCGCCGAGTCCGTTAAATACCGGTGCAAGTCGAAATCGAAGTACCGGTTCGGCCGTGTCTCGAGCTCGGGTACGCTATGGATCAGCCGAACCGCCGCGCCCATTTCTTGCGCCAGCTGCTTGGTATACCGCAATAGCGGAGCTGCCTCATCCGTCAGTTCGATTGCGCACAGGATATTCGAGATAGTGGAATTTTTCCCTCGGCTGTGCAACTGCGAATCGGTCCAGACTGGGCAGGTCGCGCGATGCAGCACTTTCGCCGTCACCGAGCCCAGAACCCAGCCCTCGATTGCTCCATAGCCGTGCGTGCCCATCGCGATGAGGTCCACATCGTGTTCATTGACCCAGTTCATGATTTCAGTCGCCGCATCGCCTTGTGCAATCACACGCTCCACGCGATCTTCCGGAACTTTGAGCGCGTACTCCCTGAGGCGGCGCTCAGCTGAACATTTAAGCTCCTCAAAACAGCCCACGTTGATTAGCGAACCCTCGCACCCTCCGTACCAGGATGCCGGTATTTCGAAGACGTGGAGCAGCGTCACTCGCGAATCGAAGCGCGTAGCCAGCCACTCGACCTGTTTCGTGAGCGCGCGGCTGCGCTCGGAAAAGTCTATTGGAAATAAAATGTGGTTGAACTTCATACTGAGGCCCGTCCGAACCTACGCTCTTGCCGCGTGCAAGTATCTCGCCAAAGTTTCGGTCCTTCAAGGCAGAGAATTTGCGGGCTGAACACGCCGAAGGAAACCGGATTCTGCGCCAAATAACAACTTCGGCGCACGCGCCTGAGCGAAATGGCTCAAAGCTACCGGTCTACGGCACCCGCTTGGAGAAAACTGAGCACCTGGCTGCGCAGCTCATGTAAAAGCACCGGCTTGGTTATATATCCTGAAAAACCGGCTTCTAGCGCGCGCACATCGTCGCCCTGCATGGCGCTCGCCGTGAGCGCAACCACGGGCGTACCGGCCAACTGAGGTTCCTTTCGAAATTCGGCCAGCGTCGCGAACCCGTCCAATCCGGGCATGTGCAGGTCAAGCAGCACGAGATCGGGAACTACCTGCAAAGCCGCGGCGACGGCCTCGCACCCGCTGCTTGCCTCCAACACTTCACAGCCAAACGACTCGAGCATGATGCGCCCCAGTTCGCGGCTGGCTGGCTTATCGTCGACGATCAGGATACGGGCCATAATTTCCCCTAGGTCTCTGACCGCTTAGAGCGGTTTGTTTTGTAACCAAACTTGAGGCGTGCTTTTTTGCGCGTGAATTGCCACTTAATCTTGACTCGATCGCGATTCATCCTTTTATTCCAGGCGTTGATTTC
>JBAUZG010000411.1:0-5256 GCA_049585195.1 Bryobacteraceae bacterium
ATGGCCTATCTGGAGACTTTGAAATGATGTTTGGGCGCGTATGGCTGGCAGCGTTTTGCCTCGCCTCTGTAATTCCGGCGCAGGAACTGAATCCTGACCTATTGAAGAACCCGCCGCCTGATGCGTGGCCAACGTATAACGGAGACTATTCAGGTCGCCGGAACAGTCCGCTAACGCAGATCGACAGATCAAACGTGAAACATCTGGCGTTGCAGTGGATTTACAGGGCCAGTAACCCCGGAGTTACTGGCTTTGCGGGTTCCATTAAGTCAACGCCGCTACTGGTGAAGGATGTCTTGTACTTTACGATGCCGGATAATGTGTGGGCCGTTGACGCGCGCACGGGAAGCGAGATATGGCATTACAAGTATCCGGATAACCCAGGCGTGCATATCGGCAGCCGCGGTGTGGGCATGTATGGCGACTGGCTGTACTTCGAATCGCCCGACTGCAACCTGATATCGATTAACGCTAAGGATGGCACCGAGCGCTGGCGAAAGACGATAGCGGACGTGAAAGCCGAATACTTCTGCACCATGGCTCCGCTAGTGGTAGGCAATCGAGTCATTGTCGGTGTCGGCGGCGATTCACTCGATAACCCTGGATTTCTGGAAGCCCGCGATCCCGAGACAGGCGCAGTCCAGTGGCGCTGGGATACTGAACCGTTGCCCGGTCAGCCGGGATCGGAGACGTGGCCGGGCCCGGAAGCAATGAGGCATGGAGGCGGCATGACGTGGATGCCGGGAACCTATGACCCCGAGCTTCACCTATTGTATTGGACAACCGGCAACCCCAATCCGGTGCACGCCGGAGCTGCCCGAAAAGGCGATAACTTGTGGACGTGTTCGATTGTAGCGCTCGATCCGGATACGGGAAAACTGGTGTGGGCATTTCAGCCATCGCCGCATGATACGCACGACTGGGACGCTGTACAGACGCCAGTGTTGTTCGATGGCGAGCTGAACGGAGTCCATCGGGAGATGCTCGCGCAGGCGAGCCGCAATGGGTACTTCTTTGTGTTGGACCGGAAGACGGGCAAGAATTTGGTGACCGCTCCGTTTATGGAGAATAACTGGGCAAAAGGTGTCGATTCTCGAGGGCAGCCCATTCCCAATCCGAAGAAAGAGCCGACGCGAGACGGCACGCTGGTGAGTCCGAGTTCAAACGGCGCGACCAATTGGTATGCGCCAACTTACGATCCGTCGAAAGGCCTGTTTTACGTCAATGCCTCACAGAACTACAGCGTCTTTTACTACACAGCAGTGGGCAAGCCCGAAGGCTATGCGGGCCGGGATGATTTTCTAACGTTCTCGAGTGTACTGCAGGCAATCGATTACCAGACTGGAAAGGTTAAGTGGCGGCACGACATCAGCAGTGCCGGCGCAATGAGCTTTGGAGGTTTGTTAAGCACGCGGGCGAGCCTTCTATTTGCGGGAGACACCTCGGGTAACTTGCTGGGGCTCGATTCGGATACTGGTAAGACGTTGTGGCACGTCCGAGTGGGGCAGAACACCACGAATGGGCCGATCACTTATATGCTCGACGGCCGCCAATATGTGCTGTTCGGAGCGGGCGATTCGCTGTATTCGTTTGCCCTTCCGAGCGCCGCAGCGCAGTGACAGGAAATGGCGTCGCTCCGGGAATCGAAACGGCGAGTGTGATAACGTGAGCCGTTTGAGAAATGTTCACGCTTAAATCTATCCTCTTGTCCGCGTTTTGTTCAGCTTTTCTACTGAATGCCCAGAATGCCGTCGATGTACTTTCGTCCGCTGATTTGAAACAACTTGCCGCCAAGCTGGCCGCCGAAAGCAAAAAAAAGGGCGGCGCGTTTGCCGGACAGACGCTGGCCCACTACGGCAATAATCTAACAATGATTGCTCATCGGGAAACCACCGGCTCGTCGGAGCTTCATACGAAAGATGCCGACGTTTTCTTCGTGGTGGAAGGTGATTGCTCCCTTGTCACTGGCGGCAGGATGGTGAAACCCCAGAACACCCAGCCTAACGAGATACGTGGAACCGGCATCGAGGGCGGCACAACCCGGAAGCTCGGCCCAGGCGACGTGGTTCACATTCAACCCAATACACCCCACCAGATGTTCATCGCGCCCGGTCACAGCATCACGTATTTCGTCGTCAAGGTGACCGAATAATCGGCCTGCCTGCGGGCATTACAGCCCTCGCCCGTCTGCTATTCTGAACCCGAAAGTGTTTGCCTATCAACGCAAAAAGGTTGGTCTTGCTCTTGCTCTAACCGACCTGGCGCTCGTCAGCATCGCTTTCTTTTTGGCATACGCGACGCGCTTCAATTTGACCCTTGAGCGTGAATTCTTCCTACCAATCGGGCGCCAACTCACTCTGTTGGCGATCACAATCTTGTCGTGGCTCGCGATTGCGGTCTCTTCCCGCATATACGAGCATCTCGATTCAGCGCAATGGACACGTATAATCCGTGCAACTGTCCGGCAGTGCCTGCTCGGCACAGCCTGTGTCGTGCTTTTCGAATATTTCGCGCGGTGGGATCTCAGCCGCAGCTTTCTGTTCTTCCTTTTTCTCTATGCCCTCACCCTGTTGGGCTTGTTTCGCATTAACTCCAAGCGCATCGTGCGCCTTTTTCTTCGCGAATTTGGCAGACCCTATCACGTGATTGTCGTCGGATCAGCTCCTTCCGCCGCTCAGCTCGGAGCTCAACTCGTCGAAGGCTCACCCTTCCGAATTCAACTCGCCGGGATCTTTACCGCCGAGGAGTGTGGGAGCCGTCTTCCAGTCCTGGTCCAACAGCAGATAATCGACGAAGTGATTTTTCGGGTGAATAGCGAAAGCCTGCCCAGCCTCGAAGACACTTTTCTGCTGTGCGACGAGGAAGGCATACGCACGCGAGTCGCCGCCGATTTCTTCCCTCACGTTAATAGCCGCATGACGCTCGATCGTTTCGGAACAGCCCCGCTCCTCACTTTTTCTGCGGCGCCAGACGACGATCTGCGCCTGGTCGTTAAGCGCGCCTTTGATATCGCAATATCGTTAGCGGTTCTCATCGTCAGCTCGCCATTTATGGCGCTCGTCGCTGTCCTGATACGTCTGACCTCGCCAGGCCCCGTCATTTTCAAGCAGCTTCGCTGTGGTCTGAACGGACGGCATTTCCAGTTTTATAAATTCCGCTCCATGGTTCGAAACGCCGAGCAATTGAAAGCTGAAATCGCGCATCTGAACGAAAAGACAACCGCCTTCAAAATTTCACACGACCCGCGCTTTACACCAATCGGTAAATGGCTCAGGAAATTTTCTATCGACGAGCTGCCGCAGTTTTTCAACGTTTTTCGGGGCGACATGTCCATCGTCGGCCCGCGCCCTGCAGTCCCTTCCGAAGTCGATCATTATGAGCGCTGGCAGCGGCGCCGCCTGCGCATGCGTCCCGGCCTCACCTGTTTGTGGGCGGTCCGCGGCCGTGACAAACTCGATTTTGAAACGTGGATGAAAATGGATATGGAGTACATCGATAACTGGTCGCTGCTGCTCGATCTCAAAATTATTTTGAAAAGCATCCCCTACGTGTTGACCGGCCGCGGCGCCTATTAGCGGGCTCTTATGAATCTCATACCTTCAAACGACGATGTCGTCGCGCTGCTCAAAGAAACAGGCGCGTTGCGCGATGGACATTTCGAATACCCCGACGGAATGCACGCGAACGAATATTTACAGGTGGCGCTCGCGTTCCGCTATTTTCAAAACGCCAAAATCCTCAGTGTTGGGCTAAGCCGCCGTGTACGGGCAGACGCGGAGCTGCGCGCCATGATCAAGGAGCTTTCAATCGTTTGCCCTACTATCGGCGGACTCCCCATCGCTTACGGGCTTTGCGAGGCTCTGCGCGCTCACCAGGTTTATTGGGCCGAGGAGGCTTCTCCCGATGGATCGCTCCGCTTTCGGCAGTTCCTCGAGCAGGTTCCCGGCGAAAAAGTTCTTCTGGTCGACAGCATTTTGCGCACCGGACGCCGGATTACTCAGCTCAAGAAGTTGGTCGAGTCCAATAGAGCGAGCGTTGTCGGAATCGCTGTGGCCGTCTACCAGCCCAATCCGTCAGTGGCTACTTTTGGCTCCATTCCACTCGTCTACTTGGCGAAACTCGACGCGGTCTACTATCGCGATGCCGCAAGTTGCGATTTGTGCCGTCGCGGCGTGCCGCTGGAGAAAATATGGACGTAGCCGGCGCAGCTTCTGCTCGCTGCATCGCCAAACACGAAACATGGTTGAAATCCGAAAGTTGACGAAACACGGCGAATTTGCCGACGCCGTCCACCTACAGAAAGAAATCTGGGGATTCGCCGACGTAGAGCTTCTGCCTCTGCGCCTTTTCGTCGTCGCAGGCAAGATTGGCGGCCAGGTACTCGGCGCTTTCGACGAATCAAGAATGGTAGCGTTTTGCCTCGCGATTCCAGGACTGAAGCCTGGCGGCAAATACTACCTACACAGCCATATGTTGGGCGTGCTCCCGGAATACCGCAACAGCGGCCTCGGACGGCAGATGAAGCTGAAACAACGCGAGGAGGCTCTCGAACGCGATATCGATCTCATCGAATGGACCTTCGACCCGCTGGAATTGAAGAATGCCTACTTCAACATCGAACGGCTTGGAGCCATTGTGCGCCGATTCGTCCGCAACCAATATGGATCGACCAGCAGCCATCTTCACAGCGGCCTGCCCACCGACCGCTGCACCGCTGAGTGGTGGATCAACTCCGATCGAGTTCGTCGAATCTTGAGCGGTGAGCTCGATGATTCCATCGCAATCAAGGAGACTGTCGCCGTGCCTGCGAATATTGCCGAACTGCGACGCGCCGATCCGGCACGAGCCAGGCAAGTTCAAATCGAGGTTGGCAGTTCGTTTGACAGATTCTTTTCGCGCGGACTGTCGGCAGTGCGCTTCGAAACAACAGATGAAAACGGAAACTACCGGTTGGGCGAATGGGCTATAGAGTAGAGCAGGTCAAATTGCGGCAAATCAAGATGCCGCTCGTGCACTTCTTCGAAACAAGCTTCAGCCGCACCTACGAGCGTGGCATCGTTCTTGTTGAAATCGTTTCTGGAGGCGTTTCAGGATGGGGTGAAGTCACAGCCGGCGAGAACCCGTTTTACAACGAGGAGTGGACCGGGTCCATTTGGCCTCTGCTTACCGATTACGTTGTGCCGAGCATCGCCGGCGCCGTGCTTGACTCGGCCGCTGATGTCTACCAAAGATTGCAGCATATACGCGGCCATAACA
>JBAUZG010000412.1:0-33180 GCA_049585195.1 Bryobacteraceae bacterium
GTCTTTGGTCATCACGTCGGAGATGGGGAGATCGTAGCGTGTTTCGAATCGGAGATCGCGATTGGTGAGGATACCGACAAGGCGGCCGTTCTTTGTGACAGGGATGCCGGAAATGCGGTATCGCGCCATCACCTCGAGCGCCTCGTGAATTTTGCGCTCGGGCTCAATGGTCACCGGATCGACGATCATTCCGCTTTCGCTTCGTTTTACGCGGTCCACTTCTTCAGCCTGGCGTTCGATGGTCATGTTGCGGTGAATGATACCCATGCCACCTTGTTGGGCAAGGGCAATGGCTAAGTGAGCTTCCGTAACAGTATCCATAGCGGAGCTTACAACCGGAATGCGAATTTCGATAGTGCGCGTAAGACGTGTCCGCGTATCCGCCTCTGCCGGAGTGACTTCGCTGCGCGCAGGGCGCAGCAAGACGTCGTCGAAAGTGAGGCCTTCGTCTATTTCCGCGGGGATCATGGGAAGGGAATTTACATGATAGCAAGCAAGCTAACCATCCCCTTTATTTATCGGCCTTTACCGTACGGGAGCTAGTAGATTATCAGCGGCGAACGTGCTATTTTCGGCAGATCGGTTCGTGTGGCTCCAACACTCTTCTTGAGGTGCATGGAACGGAGGGGGGATTCTTGGCCCAACCTGCGCACCGGATAGAAGGATACTGGTGAAGAGTGTTGTGTAGAAGGAAGAAGTGCAGCAGATAGGCCGATATCAAATCATCGAGCGCCTGGGCCGCGGAGCGATGGGGGTCGTGTATAAAGCGCGCGATCCGCGAATCGGACGGACGGTGGCAGCGAAGAGCATCCGTTTGGCTGAGATAAGCGATATTTCAGAGTTAAAGAAACTGCGCGACAGGCTCGAGCGCGAAGCGCGGTCGGCTGGGGCACTTTCACACCGGAACATCGTAACGATCTACGACATTCTCGAGGAAGAGAAGCTGGTTCACCTCTTCATGGAGTATGTGAACGGGCCGTCGCTTGAAAAGATGCTGAGCGAGAACGCTCTGCCGGAGAAAGACGTACTGATCGATTTTTTCCGGCAGATCGCAAGCGCGCTCGATTATGCGCACAAGATTGGCATTGTGCATCGGGATGTGAAGCCATCGAATCTACTGGTGCATTATGAGCATGCGACCGGCGAGCGAATCGCGAAGGTAACGGATTTCGGTGTTGCGAAATTCATGTCGCAGCAGATGACGCAAGCCGGGTCGATGATGGGAACGCCGAATTATATGGCTCCCGAGCAGATTGAAGGCTCGCCGATAACGGGACAGGCCGATCAATTCGCGCTTGCGGCGGTGGTGTATGAAGTACTTTGCGGAGAAAAGGCATTTGTTGCCGACTACGTTCCCACCCTCTTCTTCCGAATCGTGAAAGAAGAACCGAAAGCCGCCGATGTTGTAAATACGTCTCTTTCGCCTGCGATTAACGCCGTTCTGCAAAGGGCGCTGGCAAAGAAACCCGAGGAGCGGTTCGAAAGCTGCACTGCTTTTATCAACGCATTGACTGAGGCGTTGGACGCGCACCCGCAATGGATGCCTCCTTATCGGATGGGAGCGGTTGAACTGCCTCGGCCTGAGACGGAAATAGCATCGCCGCTTGCTCATGCCGCGGCGGCTTCGGAAGTCGTGCGAGAAGGTGAGACGAGAAAGCGACAGCAACCTATGCCGGAGACGCAATTGGCGCTGCCGCGTCCGCGAATCGATCCGCAGCCGCCTTCCCAACCCGTTCCGCCTCCTTCCGAGCCCGTTCCGCCTACCCAACCGGAAGCGGCGACCGAAGAGACACGCCAGCAGCCGGTGATACTTCCCTACGATCTGCCATACCGGCTTCCAGAGCTAAGGAGGACCCGCAAAGAGAGAGACGAGGAAGAGCCGGAGGGGCTTCCTTTATGGAGAAAAGTAGCGATCGCTGCGCTGCTTTTGGTGATGGCGGCGATTGCGGCCGCGGTTTACCGGAACTTCACGGGAGCGGGGGAGAGCCAAGTGATTGGCAGCCACTCGGCGCCCTCTTCGGGCTCGAACGCGACAACACCGGTGCCATCAACTGAAGGGCAACCGGAGGGCCAAAGTTCGGCTCCAGCGCCCGAATCGGCTCCGGCCGTGGCTACGCCCGGGGCCAATTCACAGGGCTCGACGCCAGGCGGCGCATCTTCATCCCCGGCTGAGAATCTTTCCAAAGCGCCAGCCTCCGAGCCTGTGCCTCTGCACCCGAAAGAGTCGACTACACCATTACCTGGGATTTCGAGGCCAAACCCGCCGACAGCTGCGGCGGTACCGGTACAGTTCAGTAGCGAGCCATCGCGGGCCCAGGTCGTTGTGGACAAGGACGAAGCAAAGTCATGTGCTACGCCGTGCTCGATCGCTCTTATGCCGGGGCGCCATACGCTTACTATTCGAGCGCCAAACTACGGAGTTGCACAACGCATTATTCAAGTACCAGAGCAGCACGACGTGTTCGTTCCACTTTCGCAGAACATCGCAATTGTGGAGCTGGATTCAGTTCCTAGCGGATCGACGGTGTATATCGATGGGCGATTAGAAGGGCAGACTCCCGCGACGCTGAAGCTCGCGCCGGGTCCGCACCAGGTGCGGTTGATTAGCGGCTCGCGCAGCCTTCAACAAACGATACAGGTGAGCGCGGAAAGTTTGCAGAGCTTTGTGTTTCGCTGGCAATAGGCGAAGCCTAACCGAACTTCGTCACCGGACCGCTTACTTGCGTGCGCGGCTCGGCCAAACAGCTGAATCCACAAGCTTCGTTTCCGAGCCACGACCGCGAGGGAGTTCCGATGGGCCTGCGGCCCACCTATAGTGATGAAAATGGGCTCGAGCAGGTAGTGTATTCAGGTAGTCAGCTGTTTTTCAGAGGTGTTTTTCAGAGGAGTGGTTGTGACGAAGTTACGCTAAAGGGCAAAACCGAAAGTCGCGCGACGCTCCCTGCCGGTCGCGGTTCCGTGCAAGATGTTGAGTACAGAACCGCGCGCGTGAGCAAGCAGCCCGGACCGGCTTAATACCGCAGCAGCCGCTCGCCTTCGCGTATGAGATCGTCCACTTGCGGCAAAATTTCGGTCTCGAGTTGGGGGCTGTAAGCCACCCAGGTGTCGAGCGCTGCCACTCGGCGGACGGGGGCGTCAAGGTGTTGGAACAACTCGTCGGCTACGCGCGCCGCGATTTCAGCTCCGTAGCCCCAGGACAGGGTGTCCTCGTGCGCAATGATGATTTTTGTCGTTTTTTTCACCGAGGCGGAGATCGCATTCCAATCGTATGGCGACAAGCTTCGCAGGTCGATGACTTCGACGGATTTGCCGGGAAAACGCTGTTCGAGCAGCAGAGCGGCTTGTAAGGATTTGTGAACGAGGGCGCCATAGGTAACGATGGTGAGATCCTGACCAAATTTGACAATTCTTGCTTTGCCGAAAGGAATTGTGAATTCGGCGCCGGGGTGAGGCGACCGGTTGTAAGGCTCGCGATAGAGGCGCTTGTGCTCGAGGAAGAGCACGGGGTCGTCGCAGCGGATGGCGGTCCGCAACAGGCCGCAAGCGTCGAGCGCATTCGAAGGAAAAATTACCCTCAAACCAGGGATATGCGTGAAAGCGACCTCGCCGCATTGGCTGTGATAGATGGCGCCGCCGTTCAAGTACCCGCCGATGGCCACGCGGACTACCATCGGGCAGGAGAACCCGTTATTCGACCGCCAGCGAATGGTTGCCACTTCGTCGCGAAGCTGCATCATGGCAGGCCAGATATAGTCGAAAAACTGGATTTCGGGGACAGGCTTGAGACCTCTGGCTCCCATGCCTAGCGCGCGCCCGATAATCGAAGCCTCGGCAATCGGCGTGTTGAAACAGCGGTCGCCCCCGAATTCACGCTGCAATCCGGCGGTCGCCTTGAAGACCCCGCCTTTGCCCTTCACTTCGGACAGATTTTCTTCTCTGCTGCAATCGGCTACATCTTCGCCAAAAACGATTACGCGGCTGTCGCGGCGCATCTCTTCGGCGAGTGTCTGGTTGATGGAATCCACCATCGTGCGCGGTTCGCCGGAGAGCTGCGGCTCGGATTCGAAGCGATCGGAAGCAGGATCGATATCTTCCGAATAGAGGTAGTACAGAGCGGTACCTCGCGAGGGTTGGGGTTCTTTTAGCGCGAGATCGCTCATTTTGGCGACATGGCTCTCCACGTCGCGACGGATTTGGTCCAGTTCTTGTTGGACAGCCATTCCGTGAGAAAGGAGAAATGCCGGAAACCGGACCAGGGGATCGCGCTCGGCTTCGGACGCACGTTCGGCGGCAGACTTATACAGTCGCTCGTCGTCAGAAAGGGAATGGGAATAAGGGCGGACGACCTTGGCGAGCACCAGGGCCGGACCGTGTCCACGCCGGACATAGTCGGCAGCCTGTGTGATGGCGACGTAAGAGGCGATGAAATCGGTTCCGTCCACTTCGACACGGAAGAGCGATGGAAAACCCTCGAGGAGCCTGACGATGCTGCCGCCGGCGGTCTGCCGTTCGAGCGGAACCGAGATGGCGTAGCCATTGTCCTCGACTAATACGAGCAAAGGGAGGTTATCGAGACAGGCGATATTCATGGTCTCCCAGAACTCGCCTTCGCTGGTCGCTCCTTCGCCGGTCGACACGAAGGTGATTTCGTCTGAATCGCGATTGACGTAACGCTTGGCTGTAGCGGCGCCGGCTGCCTGGACAAATTGCGTTCCGGTGGGTGAGGAACCGGTAAAAATATGAAGCTCAGGCGAAGACCAGTGGCATGGCATTTGGCGGCCGCCTGAGGAGGGGTCGCGGACCGCGGCAACTGCCTGAAGGAGCATGGCTTCGGCTGTCACGCCGAGCGCCAGGGCCAGGGCGCGATCACGATAGTAAGGGAAAAACCAATCCGAGCCAGGCCGGAGGGCCATTCCGGCAGCCGTCTGGACGGCTTCGTGCCCCGCTGCGCTGACCTGAAAGAAGATCTTGTTTTGGCGCTTTAGCAGGATTTCACGGTCGTCGAGACAGCGCGACAGGTACATGAAACGGAAGGCTTTCAGCAAGACTTCCCGATCGAGCCGCTGGCTTTCAGCTCCGACGGCTGCCCCGAATTCGACGCTGCTTTGGACTGGTTTCACCAAGTCGCCATTATCGCCTTTTTGCGCAAGATAAACCAATAGGAGGTTTCCCCGAGAAAGCCGCTAATAATTTGGGAGTTGAGCCGTACGAAAGCCGGGAGCATGAGCAGATTCGGATTCCTCACAAACCAGGTACCGATAGCAGTGCCGACTCGGCAGCGATGATTCCCCGGCGCGGGCCGGAGCCCGGAAAACGAGGCGAGTTATAGAATCAAGACGGGAGTACAGATATGTCCATGGCTACGGCAGGCGCTGGTCTTGAAGGCGTGGTCGCGACGACCTCGAGCATTTGCTTTATCGACGGAGACGCCGGCGTTCTAAGCTATCAGGGCTACAACATACATACGCTGGCGGACAACGCGACGTTTGAAGAGGTCATATATCTCCTGTGGAATGGGAAGCTGCCACAAAAAGAGGAACTTAATGCTTTAAAGGCCGAGCTTGTCGCGGAGCGGGAACTGCGGCCCGAGATTATTGCCTTTCTCAAGAGCGTGCCCAAGGCTACACCTATGGATGTACTGCGGACCGCGGTGTCGATGCTAGGCATCTACGACCCGCTGGCGGCCGACAGTTCGATAGAAGCCAACGAAAAGAAAGCGGTGAAGCTGGTTTCGAAGATTGCGGCCATCGTGACTGGTTACGACCGGCTGCGGAACGGTAAGGACGTGATTCCGTCGGACCCGAAACTATCTCATGCCGCGAATTTTTTATACACGCTGACGGGGAAACGTCCCGATGACGTAATGGAGAAGGTTTTTGATATCGCTCTGACGCTGCATGCCGATCACGAGCTGAACGCTTCGACATTCGCGGCGCGTGTAACGGCGGCAACGCTTTCCGATATCTATTCGGCGACTACGTCGGCGATTGGCGCCTTGAAAGGGCCGCTTCACGGCGGAGCGAACGAGGCGGTAGTACACATGCTGCTTTCAACGAAAACGACGGACGAGGCTGTCGCGAAAGTGAAGAAGGATCTGGCCAACAAGGTGAAGGTTCCGGGTTTCGGGCATCGCGTCTATCACGTGGTCGATCCGCGCGCCATTCACCTTAAGAAGCTGAGCGAGGAGCTTAGTAAGCGTACGGGCAACCAAGAGCTTTACGAAAAATCGACCAAGGTGGAGCAGACGGTGAAGCAGGAAAAGAACCTGAATGCCAATGTGGACTTCTACTCGGCGTCAGCTTATTATTCCCTCGGCATTCCGGTCGATCTCTTCACGCCGATTTTCGCGGTGAGCCGCATCTCGGGTTGGACCGCGCATATTCTCGAGCAGTATCGCCATAACCGTCTGATCCGGCCGCGCGCTGACTACACGGGCGCCGCCGACGGGCAGCGATGGGTCCCGCTCGAAAAACGCGCGTAGATGCACGATCTCACGTTCTTTCGCAACAATCTCGAAACGATTCGGGAGAAGCTAGCGGCGCGCGGATTCGAGCTTGATGTTGCCTCGTTCCAGGAGCTTGATCGGAACCGCCGGGCAGCATTGACAGAAAGCGAACAACTGAAAGCGGCTCGTAACGCCGCAAGCCAGGAAATCAGCAAGCTCAGAAAAGAGGGAATTGATACCGCCGAAAGGCAGCACGAGATTCGGGCGCTGGGCGATCGCATAGCGAGTCTCGATGAACGCGCGTCGAAGCTTGAAGAGGAATTTCGAGATCTTTTGGCCCGGATACCGAATGTGCCGCATGAGAGCGTGCCGCCTGGGAAGAGCTCCGAAGACAACGTGGAAGTGAAGCGCTGGGGCGAGCCGGCGAAGTTCGATTTCCAGCCGAAGGCGCACTGGGATCTTGGGCCGGAGCTGGGCATTTTGGATTTGGAACGTGCGGCGAAAGTGACAGGAGCTCGTTTCGCTGTTTATTGGGGCGCGGGAGCGAGGCTCGAGCGCGCGCTGATCAACTTCATGCTCGACGTGCATACGCGCGAGCACGGTTATCGCGAGGTGCTTCCGCCGTTTCTGATCAATTCGGCAAGCCTGTACGGCACTGGCCAGCTTCCTAAGTTTGAGGAGGACCTGTTTCATTGCCAGGGCTACGATTTTTGGCTTGCTCCGACGGCCGAAGTCCCGGTAACAAATCTCTTTCGCGACGAGACGCTGAATCTCGATCAGCTTCCGATTTCGCTGTGCGCCTACACGCCGTGCTTCCGAAGCGAAGCGGGGTCGTATGGGCGCGACGTGCGCGGCATCATTAGGCAGCATCAATTCCAGAAGGTGGAGCTGGTTAAGTTTTCCGCGCCAGGTGAGAGCTACGACGAGCTGGAAAAGCTGACTTGCGATGCGGAAGATATTCTCGAGCGGCTCGAGCTGCCCTACCGGCGGATGACACTTTGTGCCGGCGATATGGGATTCGGTTCAGCTAAGACATACGATATCGAGGTCTGGCTTCCCGGTCAGGATTCATATAAGGAAATCTCGTCGTGCTCTAACTATGAGGGCTTTCAGGCTCGCCGCGCGCAAATCCGCGCAAAATCGGGAAAAACGAAACCCGATTTCGTACACACGCTGAATGGGAGCGGTTTAGCGATTGGCCGCACCTGGGTTGCGATTGTCGAAAATTTTCAGCAAGCCGATAGGAGTGTCCTCATTCCCAAGGCGCTGCAGCCGTACATCGGGACGGATCGCATTCAGCGCGGAAGCGGCATTCCGGTTTGACGGACGAATCTCGTCAAATAGGCGGGTAGCGGCCTGGTGCGCTTCACGGTCGGAAGCCAGCAGACTCGGTCCAAGCATGGCGCCCAGATAGACGAGGTTGCCTTTGCCAATCTGCTTTCTCATGGCTACGGGGATGCCGTGCCAATGAGCTATGTATTCGCTTTGAGTCGAGCGAATTGAGAAGACAAGGCCAAATGGCCGGACGAGACAGTCTCGAGCGCCCGTAAACGAAACATAGGGGTGACTGCCCACTGATTCCGCAATCGGACTTCCCAACTGAATGCCGAAAGTTTCTGCGAGTACCTGCTTCTGCTCCTCAATTTCGATAGGGTTCGCGAAAGCAAGACCTGATTCCCAGATCAGTAAAGATCCGTTGCTCACGTCTTCACGGAGCGCCCTTGCTTGTTGGGCGGAAACCTGCTTTGCGCCCGGCAAAACGATGACTGGATGACCAGATAGAACGATTTGCGGCAAACAGCTCTTGAAGCCCGCTGCAGATTCCGTCGACAACAAATGCGGTTCTGGAATGATTTTTACAGGAATTGAGGCTGCGTTCCCGGAAGGCGCCAGAAGGCTCGGAAAAAATGGGACCGAAAACTGTGCGAGAACTTGACGGCGGGTCATAAAGGCGACTCTATAGCTGTCTCGCAATCAAGCGCCGGATCGCGGCGGAAGTGTCGACAAACTGTTGATCTGGAGCATACCGGTAGCGAGCTTCCATTTCCGCAATCAGCCACCCGTCGTAACGGACTTTGTCGAGGGCGGCACGAATGGCCGGCCAGTTGTTATCGCCCAGAAAGATGTTGGTGTATACGCTTTGGTCGCCGCAGCGTCCACGATGCTTTAACACATCCTTGAGGTGAATTCGCGTAATGCGCGGGCCGAGGATCTCGACCCATTGCTCGGCGAAACCGGTGTCGTGAATGTTGCCGACATCGAGATGAATGCCGACCCACGGATTCCCAACATCGTCGAGAAATCGGTTGAATTCGCGGGGGCTGAGAAGGAACCTTTGCTCCGAGCAGCAATTTTCAATGCCGATTTTAACTCGGGCTTTCGATGCGAACTCACCAAGTTCTTGAAGTGTTTTTACGCAGCGCGAGTACACCTCGTTATATGGATTCTGGGTCGTAACAATTCCCGCGACGACGAGAATCGCGTCGGTGTTGAAAATATGACAGGCTTCGACCTGACGCTTGATATGGCGGATAGCGGATTCGCGTTTGGCGGGATTGCGGTCGGAGATATTTTCGTCCCAATCGAGAGAATTCGAGACGTTGGAGACTTCTAGCCCGGCATCCTGAACTTTGTGGTAGAGGCGCCGCAGGTCGGCATCGCTAGTTTCCATTTGGAACCACGGCCGGTCACCGAGCCAGAGTTCAACGCCATCGTATCCGGATTGCTTAACGAGCTTCAATCCTTCATCAAAGCTCATATTCTTAGGAAACATGCTGTCGCCGATGGATTTTTTCATCGCCTTGTTACCGATTTAGCGAGTATGTCAAAGTCTAATTTATGAGCCCATCTCAAGAAGGGGTTGAAATCGCAGTGGACTCGATGACGGCCGACGATTGGCCAGCGGTTCGGGCAATCTATTTGGAAGGCATAGCGACGGGAAATGCGACATTTGAAAGACATGCACCCGACTGGGAGCATTGGAACGAGTCGCGTTTGAAATCGCCTCGGCTGGTGGCTCGCATCGACGGCAAGATAGCCGGCTGGGCGGCGCTGACTCCAGTGTCGCGGAGGAAGGTGTATGCAGGGGTTGCAGAGGTAAGTGTCTATGTGGCAGAGCAGGCTCGGGGGCGGGCGATCGGACGAGCGTTGCTATCGGCGTTGGTTGACGCTTCTGAAAACGAAGGGATCTGGACGTTACAAGCAGGAGTTTTTCCGGAGAACGTGGCGAGTATGGCACTGCACAAGCGCGCCGGCTTTCGCGTCGTAGGCACGCGTGAACGGCTGGGATGCATGAACGGGAAGTGGCGCGATGTTGTGTTGATGGAGCGCAGAAGCCGCCGCGTGGGAATTTAGCGCAGTAGGTCTTCGAGCTGGATTTTGGCGCCGGTCGCCGAGTCGCGATACTTCACAACGACAGGCGTATAGAGCGAAAGGCCCCAATTTTTTCCGGGACCGTGCTGGATGGGGCGCGAGCCCGGCACGACGACGGCTTCTTCCGGAATCATCAGCGGCTGATCGTCGGTTGCGCGATAGATCTGCTCGCGCACAAGATCGTAGACCGGCGTGGAGCGATTAAGAACCGTTCCGCTGCCGAGAACGGCGCGGCTTTTAACGACTGTGCCTTCATAGACGCCGCAGTTACCACCAACGAGAACATCATCCTCGACGACTACGGGCAACGCGCCGACCGGCTCGAGCACACCGCCAATCTGGGATGCGGCGGAAATGTGGCAGCGCTTGCCGATTTGGGCGCAGCTTCCCACGAGAGCGTGAGAATCGATCATAGTTCCTTCGTCCACGTACGCCCCGACGTTGATGTACATGGGCGGCATACAAGTGACGCCGCGGCCGACGAAGGATCCTGTGCGGATGCTCGATCCTCCGGGGACAATACGCACTCCGTCGCGGAGAATGACACGCTTCAGCGGGTAAGTCGATTTGTCGAAAAAGACCTCCGCGCCGCCGGTTACGTTCATTTGCATAAGCTTGCCCAGCCGGAAACCGAGGAGGATGCCCTTTTTCACCCAGGCATTGACCCGCCAGCCGGTGGGCTCCCCCCGGTCGGGCTCGGCCGAGCGCACTCGGCCTTTATTCAACAGATCGAGAAAGGTCTTGAATAGATGGCGGGCATCCTTCCCGTAGGAAGCCGGGTTTTCATCGAAAAGCGCTTCAATGTTGTGTTGAATTTCGGAAAGGTCCGAAATCACGCGTGGGCTCCCGCGAGTAAGCCGGATTTTTGCAGGACCGCTTCAATTTTCTGTTTCGAGGAGGGTTGAGGCGGCGTCATAGGCAGGCGCCAGATCGGTTCGAGCAAGCCCATTACGGCCATTCCGTATTTAACAGGGATCGGGTTCGATTCGATGAAATTGACGTCCATCAGGTCTTGATATTTCCTCTGCAACTCGCGCGCGGTTACGAAGTCGCCCGAGAGCGCGGCCGCTGTGAGCTGTGTCATTTCGGCCGGAATCTGATTCGATACGACGGAGACGATGCCTTTACCTCCGAGACCTATGAGCGGAAGCGTGATAGAGTCGTCGCCCGAGAGGACCGCGAAGGAATCTGGAAGCATGGAAACGATACGGGCCATTTGACCGACGTTGCCCGATGCTTCCTTGACACCGACGATGTTCTTGATTTCAGAGAGTCGCAACAGAGTGGCTGGCTCGACGTTGACGCCGGTGCGTGATTGCACGCTATAAACAACAATTGGCAACGCAATGGATTCGGCGATTGCCTTGTAGTGTTGATAGAGTCCTTCCTGAGTAGGCTTATTGTAATAGGGCGTGACGGAGAGAATGCCTTGAGCGCCCAAGCGTTCAAGATCCTTAGCCAGCGCGATGACTTTTTTGGTGTTGTAGCCGCCGGCTCCGGCAAGGACCGGCACTCTGCCGCTGGTTTCAGCGAGCACGATCTCGGCAACCCGAAGATGCTCGTCGCGCTCGAGAGTGGGGCTCTCACCGGTTGTGCCGCACGGCACCAGAAAGTTGATTCCTGCGTCGATCTGGCGGCGGATGAGTTTGCGCAAAGCCGGTTCGTCTAGAGATTGATCGTGGCGAAAGGGCGTAACGAGCGCCGTTCCGCATCCGTGAAACATAACCACCTCCTGCGCCGGTCCGCTCCCTCGCGGTCGCGGCTCGGTTAATCTCATGCTCCGAATAATACTTCTTCAAAGGTATGGACACCAGTCTTACCCATGATCCATTGTGCCGATTTCAAGGCTCCGCGAGCGAACCCTTCGCGGCTTCGGGCTGTATGCCGTAATGAAATAGTGTCGGCGGCCGAGTCGAAACCGATCTCGTGAGTGCCGGGATGTTTACCGGCTCGATTGGAACTAACGTCGATGTGGCGGCTGTAACCGGCGGTCTTCATCGTTTCCACCAGATGAAGCAGCGTTCCGGATCGCGCGTCCTTTTTTTGATCGTGATGGATTTCCCAGGCCCAGGCTCCATACTCTTTCTCATCCCGCAGCAGTTCAGCCGCGAGCGCCACCAGCCGGCTGAACACAGCGACTCCGATCGAAAAATTGGGGCTCCAGACCAGAGCGGACTTGTTTTGTTCGACGGCTTCGCCCACGTCGCTAAGATGTTGCAGCCAGCCGGTTGTGCCCGTCACTGCCGGCACTTTCAAATTCGCTAAACGGACAAGATTTGCGGGCGCGCTTTCTGGAGTTGAAAACTCGATTGCGACATCCACGCCGCAAAAGCTGGTCTCGTTAATTCCCTGCCCGGCTTCGTTGCCGTGCTCGTCGAGCCGGACCATAACGTGGAAGTCGAACTCAGGCGCGAGCTGTTCGATCAACCGGCCCATTTTGCCATAGCCGACTAGCGCCAGGTTTTTTGTTCCATTTTCCATACCCGTGCCTCATGCAAAGACGTTCGGATCGAGCTCTGAAAAGAATTCCGAGTGCAAAGCTGCTACTGCCGGCGTTAAATCTCGCTCGGCGATAACGAATCCCAAATTCAATAGGGACGCTCCCTGCGAAATCATACGGATGTTTTTATCGCGAAGGACCTGGAAGGCTCTTCCAGAGATGCCTGGCGTGTGGCGAAGATTCTCCCCTACCAAACATACAATCGCCTGGCCGCTCTCCTCGCTAACCTCGGCAAATTGACGGAGCTCGGAGCAGATCTCGTCGAGATAGCCGGTGTTGTCCAACGTTAGCGAAACACTCACCTCGGAAGTGGAAACCATATCGACGCTGGTTTTCCAGCGATCGAACACTTCAAAGATGCGGCGAAGAAATCCGTGCGCCAGCAACATGCGGGTAGAACGTATGTTGAGAATCGTGATATTTCGCTTGCAGCTAATCGATTTAACTGGATTTGCGCAGGGCACTGGATCGGCTGTAATGCGAGTCCCTTCAATATTAGGGCGGCGCGAGTTGAGAATCAGTACAGGGATATTTGTTTCGACTGCGGGCGCAACGGTCGCCGGATGCAAAACCTTCGCGCCAAAATAGGCGAGCTCGGCGGCCTCAGCGAAACTGATGTGCTTAACGCGATGACTGCCGGGAACAATTCGCGGATCAGTGGTCAGCATTCCGTCAACATCAGTCCAGATTTGAATCTCTTCGGCTCCGAGACCGGCTCCTATGATCGCGGCCGAGAAATCGGACCCTCCCCTGCCGAGGGTGGTGGTTTGGCCGTCTACAGTTGACCCGATAAAGCCGCCCATCACAATCACATTGTCTTCCGTCAAGGGGGCAACGTTTTCCCGAAGCAAACGGTAGGTTTGCTCGAATAGCGGCTGGGCGTGCGTGAATTGATCGTCCGTGATAACGACGCGGCGCGAATCGATATGGCAGGCGGGGATGCCAGCGGCACGAAACGCGTAACTGACAACCAGGCTCGACAGGCGCTCTCCTACGCTCGCAATGGCGTCTGTAGAGCGCGGCGAGATCTCGCCGACAATCGAAATTCCTTTGACTAATTCTTCCAGCCAATCGAAATGAGAGCGGATATGGCGGTCGAGATCCGCGGCGGCTGCGCCCGCTACGGCCAAGCCATCCGCGAGATGTTGGGACCTGATTTCATCGACCAGCGTCAAGGATTGATCGCGGCGGCCAGCGGCGGCTTCGGTTGCGGCGAGCAGGAGCTTGTTCGTCGTCTTGCCCATGGCCGACACGACCACAATCGGGCGGCGAGCCAGATTGCGCTTCACGATAGTCGTTACGCGGTTTATGGCGTCGTATGACTCGACGGAGGTGCCGCCGAACTTCATCACAATCATGGCTTGCTCTTACTCGATCAACCCCTCGGAAACCATCAACTCTGCATTCAGAACCGCTGCGCCCGCTGCGCCCCGAATGGTATTGTGGCCGCACGCAACAAACTTAAGATCAAGCACCGGGCACTCGCGCAAGCGGCCCACGAACGTTGTCATGCCGCCCTCTCGCGCGGCATCGCGACGCGGCTGGGGACGGTCGGGATAGTCGAGATAGATGAGGGGCCGCGCAGGCGCGCTGGGCAGCTTTCGCTCCTGGGGAAGGCCCCGGAACGACTCGATGGCATGGCGGGCTTCCTCCACCAGAACGTCGCGGTCGAAATCTACCGAGACTGCGACAGTATGGCCGTCGACCACTGGGACGCGATTACAGTGGGCGCTGATACGGGCGCCGAGTGGAATGAAACCGTTATCTTGAAAAGTTCCCAGGATCTTTTGTGTTTCCTGCTGCATCTTTTCCTCTTCGCCACCGACAAACGGGATGACATTGGCAAGAATGTCCATTGACGGGACACCGGGATAGCCGGCTCCTGAGACTGCCTGAAGAGTGGTGGCAACCACCATTTTGATTTCAAATTGCGCCAGCGGCGCCAGCGCCATGGTGAGGACAACGGTAGAGCAGTTCGGATTTGTAACAATCATCCCCTTCCACCCACGATTGGATTGCTGAAGTTTGCACGCCGCAAGATGGTGAGGATTAATTTCGGGAATGAGAAGCGGAACGTCGCGGTCCATTCGGTGATTTCTGGAATTCGAAACGATGATATGGCCCGCCTTAGCGAACGCCTGCTCAATTTCGGTGGCAACGGAGGCATCCGTGGCCGAAAACAGGAGTCGCGGCGCGTTTCCGGGTTTCGAATCCGAAACTACAATGCCCGCTGCGGCTTCCGGCATCTCTCCCTCGAGCCGCCACGAAGTTGCATCGCGCAACGTTCTTCCGGCGGAACGATCGCTCGCCCCGAGCCACTTGAGCTTAAACCAGGGGTGTCCTTCAAGAAAGCGAATAAAATGCTGGCCTACCATACCTGTTGCGCCGAGTATGCCGGCTTCAATCTGTTTCATGAGTGTCCTTGCGAGAGGCGATGATACATCTGTTCGTATAAATTCACCGCTTCCAAAAGCTGATCTTTAGGGATGAACTCGGCGCTGGTATGCGCGACGTGGATACTGCCGGGTCCGATCAGAAACGGCTTTCCCCACGTGTTGTTGAAGGCGGGAATGTCACTAGTAAATGCAACGACCGTTGTCTTCATCCCTTTGAGTGAACCCAGGCGCACGGAAGGAATGAAGAGCACTTCGACCGCCTCACAATCGGGAGCGGCCGCTTCGCTGATCCGGCGCCGCAGATCTTCCACTTCTCCGACAACACGTATGAATGTTTCCGCTCTTGCCTCGTCCGGGATTACATTCGGCGCGCGGCCGCCGGAGATGGTTCCAATATTTAGAGTGCTCGGGCCCAGCAATTCGTCGGTTGGCAAGGGCATTTTTCGAATCCGATCGAGCGAATCGAGAAGCTTCAAAATGGCCGATTCGCCCAGTTCCGGATACGCTGAATGCGCCATCCTGCCACGAGCCACAATTTCATGCCGGAGAGCGCCCTTCGATCCGAGCGCCAATTGATTTTCGGTCGGTTCGCCGTTAATGAGAAACCGGCTGCCGCGCGGGTTTTGGGCGGCAACGTAAGCGCCCGCGCTGTTGCGCTCTTCTCCCACGACAAAAAGGAGGCCCAGATTCTTGCGGCCCTGCTCGAGCAGGCGTTCAGCAGTCTTAATCATGGCCGCAATGATCCCTTTGGTATCGCAGGCTCCGCGTCCTGTGATTTGGCGTTCATCTTCGGCGGACGCGATGAAGGGCGGAACGGTATCCATGTGAGTCGAGAAGGTGACGACGGGCGTGCCGAAACGCGCGAATATGTTATCGCGGCCTGGCTCAACGGCCATCCGTTCGACTTCGCCGCCGTGCTTAGCAGCGAGACCGGAAAGAAGTTCAAACAGAAAATTGCCTGCCTCGCCCTCGTTCGGCGTAATGGATTCGATATCAATTAGCTGACGCGTCATTTCGAACAGATTCATCCAACCTTTTCCTTCAGGTGGCAATTCAGAGGGGCGTATGCGGGAGGCAGGCTACTGCTCCGATAGCGCTCCACTCGCCTTTGCTGAACAGCGCTTCCGCGCTTTTGACGAATGACAGTAGCCGGGTATTCTCCCAAACTACCAACCTGCCGGAAGACAGATCTTCCCGCCGGCTTCGGCGAACGCTGATTTTACGATCAGCAGCAGCCCCTTTCCTCGCGCTATCAGGATCTGTCCTGAACAGCCAGCGCGAGTAATCTTGACTGTCGCACCTCTACCGAAAGTGCCAGAATAGCAGACACGAGCGAAGAATTGAGGTGATCGCCCTGGAACGGGAAGCGGCACTACGGAGCAACCTCGATATGATGGACTTATAGGCCGATGGGGGAATTAACCCAGGCGACAGCAGCGCAGGCGGCGCCCGCGCAACCGCAGGCGCCTATCATCGTTGAACCTTCGCTCATTCCACGTACGCTCTGGCTGATTCGCCGTGCATTCATCGCCGGCTACGAAGACAACTGTTACGGCATCGCCAAAGGCGCGGCGTATTCGGTTCTGCTCTCGTCTTTTCCGGTCTTGACGACGCTGGCCGCAATTCTGGTCCAGGTACGGGCCGAGTCAATCGCCCGCCTTCTGTCGGATTTTTTAATGAGCGTTGTTCCGCCTGGAACGGAGGATTTAGTTCTGTCGCGCTTTCGCGAACATGGAACGCGGCCGGTTCTTTTGCTCGTCAGTGCCATTGCTGTTTCGTTGTGGGCTGCATCGGGAGCGATGGCGAGCTTAATGGAAGGATTCCAGGCCGCATATCGCATTCCAGCCGGAAGGCCTTTCCTGAAGCAGCGCGCCATGGCAATCTTCCTGGTGTTAATCGTCGCCCTTCCATCATTGGGCGCTTCGGCGCTGATTTTGTTTGGGAACTGGACAGAGGTCTGGCTGATGCACTTCCTCGGGATTGGAAAAAACGACGAGGACCTTCGCGCGCCGATTGTTATTTTCGGACACGTGCTCCGCTACGGAATTGGCTTTTTAACAACCGTGTTCGTAACCGGTCTACTCTACTATTTCGGGCCAAATCACCGGCCATTAGAGCTTCGAACCACCACGCGCAAACAGCCTTCGCGGTTCATGATGGTATGGCCCGGAGCCGTTCTGGCAACTACATTGTGGCTGCTCACAACGCTGCTGTTTGGATGGTATGTGCGCAACCGGCTTGCAAACTACAACTTCTTCTATGGAAGCACCGCGACAGTCATAGCGCTCTTGACGTGGATGTATCTGCTGTCGGTAATTGCGTTGATTGGCTGCGAATACAATGCCGAGCGGGAACGCATGTATTCGCTGCTCTCCTTATATTAGATTTGTGTCCTATCAATTAGCCGTCAGCTATCAGCCTCGGGGAGATCAGCCGGCGGCGATCGATCAACTCTGCCGGGGTGTTTTCGACGGCGAGCAGCACCAGGTTTTGCTTGGTGTGACGGGTTCGGGGAAAACGTTTACGATGGCCAAGATCATCGAGGCGGCTGCGCGGCCGGCACTCGTGATGGCGCACAATAAGACGCTCGCGGCTCAGCTATATCACGAGTTCAAGTCTTTTTTCCCCAGAAATGCGGTGGAATATTTCGTCAGTTATTACGATTACTATCAACCGGAAGCATACATTCCGTCGGGCGATATCTACATTGAAAAAGAAGCCACGATCAATGACGAGCTCGACAAATTGCGGCTTTCGGCAACCCGATCGCTGTTTGAGCGAAGAGATTGCGTGATTGTGGCAAGCGTTAGCTGCATCTACGGTTTGGGTTCGCCGGAAGCGTATTATGGCATGCTGCTCATGCTTGAAAAGGGTCAGCGGATTACCCGCAAAGAAATCGTTCAGAAGCTAGTCGAGATTCTTTACGAGCGCAACGACACCGATTTCCGGCGGGGCACATTTCGCGTTCGCGGCGATGTCATTGAACTCTATCCTACCTACGACGATTACGCGTACCGCATCGAGCTATGGGGAGACGAAATCGAATCGCTGAGCCAGGTCGATCCGGTTCTTGGACAAATCCGCCAGACCTACGTGCGGCTGCCCATCTACCCGAAGACACACTATGTGATGGACGCGCCTACGCGGGAACAGGCCATGACGAGCATCGAGAACGAGCTGGGGTGGTGGCATAAGGAACTGGAAGAGCAAGGCAAGCTGATTGAAGCGCAACGGCTGTGGCAGCGCACAATGTTCGACCTGGAAATGATTAAGCAGATCGGCTATTGTCACGGCATCGAAAACTACTCGAGGCATTTCTCCGGAAGGCTGCCGGGGGAAGCGCCACCGACGCTGCTGGACTATCTTCCGCCCGACGCCCTTCTATTTATCGACGAGAGTCATCAGACGGTTCCGCAGCTTCAGGGCATGTATCACGGAGACCGATCGCGGAAAAACGTTCTCGTGGAATATGGATTTCGGCTACCCAGCGCGCGCGACAACCGCCCCCTCACTTTCGAAGAGTTCGAGAACCGCGTGAACCAGGTCGTTTATGTGTCAGCGACGCCGGGTCCCTACGAACTGACAAAATCGGGCGGGACCGTGGTGGAACAGATTATCCGCCCTACGGGCTTGATCGACCCGTCGGTTGAGATACGGCCAGTGAAGGGTCAGGTAGATGACCTGTTGCATGAAATTCGGGTACGGAGCGAGCGTAACGAGCGGGTACTCGTGACGACGCTAACGAAACGAATGGCGGAAGATCTGGCTGAATACTATGCGGAAGTCGGTGTAAAGTGCGCCTACCTGCACTCGGAGGTGAGCACGCTCGACCGAATCAGAATCTTGCGCGATCTGCGGCGCGGTAACTTTGATGTCCTGATTGGAGTGAATTTGCTAAGGGAAGGATTGGACCTGCCCGAGGTCTCGCTGGTCGCAGTGCTCGACGCCGATAAGGAAGGGTTTTTACGATCGAGCGGCTCACTGATTCAGACCATGGGCCGCGCGGCGCGCAACGTGAGCGGGCGGGCCATCCTGTACGCCGATGTGATCACGGACAGCATGAAGCGCGCGATCTCGGAAACGGAGCGCCGGCGGCGCATCCAGGAAGCTTATAACGACGAGAACGGTATAACGCCGCAGACCATCATAAAACCGATTGACATGAGCCTGGTGGCAGTAGCAGAGGCCGATTACGTGACCGTGCCGCTTGAAGAAGAGCAGGACGTAGATCAGCTACTGACGCCCGAGCAGCGCCAATCGCTCATAACCGAGCTCGAAACCAAGATGCGAGAATCGGCCAAGGCATTCGAGTTCGAAAAGGCTGCCGGATTTAGAGACCGTATCAAGGCGCTGAAGACAGGCGACGTCCATGAAAGTGCCTCAGAAGCTCGGCTTAATCGTGGAGGGTAATTCGACCAAGTCGATTATCCTTCGGTACCCAGGCTTGGCCGAGAATATCGGACCGATTAAAGCCTCGGCGCCGAGCGTGGCTCACCGCGTTTCGAAATTTATTCGGGCCGGTTCCGCTATCGATACGTACGAAGAGCTTGAAGGGTGCGAGCTGATTCTGATCCATGTGCCGGACGAGAGTGCGCGACGGGTGGTTTGGGAATTAGCTGCATCGAAGTTGAACATGACCGGGGTATCGTTTGTGCTTTGCGAGAGCTGGCTGCCAAGCGCGGTTCTTTCTCCTCTGAAGCAACGCGGCGCATTGACAGCCACGCTGCTTGCCGTGCCATCTGAATCGGCCCACTGGTTCGCGCTCGAGGGCGGTTATGCGGCCGTGAAGCGGACGAAGCGGCTGCTCAATAGCCTGGACGCGAGCGTGGTCGAGTTGAAAGACGGAACCAAGCACCTGTATTTTGCCGCGAACACATTCGCGGAAACGCTGCCTCGGGGATTGTTCGCGGCGGCTCAACAAGCTTTGCGAGCCGCGGGTCTATCTGGCAATCACTTGTACGCTGTTTTGGAAGAGATGGCTCAGAGCATGTTCCGCGATATTTCAAAGGGGGCACGCGCGGGCTGGACCGGTCCCTTGATGGATTGCCCACAAGAGATCGCCAGCGAATATCTCGTTCGTCTCCAAGAAGCGAAGCCTGATCTTGCAGCGCTTCTGTCGGATCATTTGAAGCTGGCTGATCCGTTCATGCAGCAGCGAATACAGCGGCGTAGCAAGAGAGGCGGCACGGCGGGAGGGGCAATTCGCTCTAATCCGTAATCGAAGAGCTGGGCACGAGCCGGCGGCCGCAGCGCTTAGGACAACCACGCAGTTGATCTAAATAACAATGGTCAAACGGTATTTGTGGAGGCTAAAACATCGAGAGCTCGTGCTTGGCGAGCGGACACTAGTCATGGGGGTACTCAACGTGACGCCGGATTCGTTTTCCGACGGCGGGAAATACGACGATCCGGATAGCGCGTTTGCGCGTGCGGTGGAGCTCGAAGATGAAGGCGTCGACATTATTGACATAGGCGCCGAGTCCACTCGCCCGGGTTCAAGCCGGACAAGCGAGGCGGAAGAGTTGCGGCGCTTGGTACCGGTGTTGAAGCGGCTGAAGGGGCAACTCGGGATTCCTATCTCTGTCGATACCTACAAGGCGGGAGTAGCGGAGAGGGCCTTGGAACACGGGGCCGAAATTATCAACGATCCTTCGGGCGCGGCATTCGATCCGCAGCTTCCCAAGGTCGTTGCCAAATGGGATGCTGGTCTCGTGCTGAATCATATGCGCGGAACGCCCGAGACCTGGGCAAAACTCCCTCCATTGAAGGACGTAATGAGAACGATCGGAAGCGACCTCGAGGCGGCGGTTCACCGCGTACAGCGGATTGGAGTTCAAAGGCATCAGATAGTGATAGACCCGGGAATCGGATTCGGCAAACGAAGAGAACAGGACGCGGAAATCATTGCCAGACTCGGCGAGTTGCGGTCGCTCGACTTGCCAATCTTAATCGGGCCTTCACGCAAATCGTTCTTGAAGCAGGACAGCGGCGCGAAAACGGAGTTCGCGACGGCTGGCGCGGTGGCCGCCGGCCTGCTTCATGGGGCGCACATTGTGAGGGTTCACGATGTGAAGAACATGAAGGCGGTGGTCGAGGTGGTGGATCAGATCCGGCGGAGCGGGGAAGCGGACTGATCCCAGCTTTTACTCCACCAGGTACAGGTCAGGCCCGTACTAGCATAACTTCGTCACAACTACTCCCTCGCGGTCGTGGCTCGGAAACGAATGTGGATTCAACTGTTTGACCGAGCCGCGCACGCAAGTAAGCGGTCCGGTGACGAAGTTCGGCTAGTGACGGCCCAACTATGTTGAGCCTGGAATACCCGACGGGCTAGAATAGGGAGATTATCAGTCGAGTAAAGCCCATTTTGGATGTGAATTTTTGAGCGCACCCTCGATATCTGCCCCGGCGGCGGCAACCGATCCGGGTTCCGTCCGCCGGTCTTTCCTCCTTGTGTTCTCCTGTACCGTCATTGGCGCCATAGCGCAAATGCTCATTAAGAAAGGCGCGGGACAGCTTGGGGTACATCTTTCGCTTTCGCAAATCCTGCACGATCCCATGTTCGTATTCCGCTTCGGGCTTCGGATTGCGGAGAACATGGAGCTTTTCGTAGGATATTCGCTCTATGGAGTCAATACGGTGTTGATGGCGTACGCGCTTAAAGGGCGCGAGCTTTCGAGACTGTACCCGATTATCGCCCTTACGTACGTATGGGTAACGGCGCTCTCGGTGATTATGCTGCATGAAAACGTCAACTTTTTCCGAATGCTAGGAATTGCGTTGATTGTGGGTGGAGTTTCGATACTCGGCGGCTCGAAATTGACGGCCGCGGAGAGCGCCGCATGAGAACGCCTCTAAGCTCCATCGTTTTGATCTTGATCTCGTCGTTCATCGGGTCGTTTGGCGCCGTGTTTCTCAAGTTAGGCGCTGAGTACATGCGGCCCGGCGTAAAAGGTATCGTGTCCAATTACCGGCTTGCGCTCGGCGTTGGGCTTTATTTGCTCTCGTCTGTGTTTTTCGTAATGGGCGTAGCGCAAGGCGAGCTGACGATTCTGTACCCGATGGTCTCGCTTGGTTACATCTGGACGCTGCTGTGGGCTTACTTATTCTTCCAGGAGCCGTTCGGCCGGGCAAAAATATTTGGACTGACGCTGATCATAGCCGGTGTAGCGTTCATCAACCTGGGTAATGCCGGGTAAAGTAGCCTCGGCGCAGGGCGAGCGTCCACATCTAAGGTTGCGCGGCCTTTCAACGCTGCGAAGTTGGCGGCTTTCCGGCCGACTGGCGCACTCCGGATCGCCGACCAACCGCCCGTTTTGTGCCATCGCGGATCGACGAACCCATTCTTGAGAGCCTCTCACCTTTCGAGATGACCTCTCCATGGGGTGAAACGCGGAATCCACCTCGGGACTTCGGTACAGAAAAGTTTGTACTCAGAGCCAAAACTTGCCCTTAGGGTCGGTTCCTCGTAAACCAGCACAAAGAGGTGAAACAGCAGCCAGACAAGCCCGCCATATTCAAGGAGCTTCGCATTTCCGAGAATCAAGCCTTGACCGATAATGGTGCTAACCACCGCCACGTACATCGGATTTCGGACATAACGATACAGTCCAGTAACAACAAAATGGCGGGTCGGGAACACCGGCGCCGGCGTGCCCAGGCCCTGCAGTGCGAATCGGACAAAAGAATCTACAAGCCCAATGCCCCCCAGCGTGATCAGCATGCCGCCAGCAAAACGGAAAAGCGGCAACCCGAAGAAAGGAGTTTCGAGCCGCCAGCGGGAGATCCACCAGGGCACCAAACCGGCAACGAACCCGGGGGCGATAACCAGGAAGACAGCAGAGCCAACAATCGCCAACACCTTCCTCATGTCCTCATGTAAACAGGTCCCTGGCCCTGGGCAATGGAGGCCCACCCAGCCCGGCCGCTCTCCGGCGGAAGCATGATAACGTTAGCGCTGTGAGCACATATGTCTTCAGCCGGCGCGGCTTTATTGCCGCATGCGCCGCCTCACCCCTGATTCTGACCGCCAAGACGAACATCCCGGTAGGGCTAGAGCTTTATTCGGTGCGAAACGAATTGAAAGAGGACTTGCCGGGAACATTAAAGGCCGTATCGGGAGATGGATACCAGTGTGTCGAGTTTTTCGCGCCATACCACGATTGGACAGTCGATTATGCGCGTGACGTGCGAAAGATGCTTGACCAAACGAACCTTCGGTGCTTTTCAACACACAATAATTTGGATTACTTCAACGAAGACCAAATTGGCAAGACAATCGAGTTGAATGGCGCGTTGGGGTCGCGTTATGCAATTGTCGCAAGCGCGGGCAAGCCGGACACTCTCGATGGCTGGAAGGCGATCGCGGCCAAACTGAACCAAGCTTCGGAACGATTGGCCAGTCACCATCTGAGAGTCGGCTATCACAACCACGAGCTCGAGTTCACGCCACTTAACGGTACTCGGCCGATGGAAATTTTGGCGCGCAACACTAATCACGATGTCGTGCTGCAGCTCGATGTAGGCACTTGCGTACAGGCCGGTTCCGATCCAGTTGCGTGGATCAAACAGAACCCTGGCCGCATTCGCTCGATCCATTGCAAGGATTGGTCTCCTAAACAGGGCTATCGTGTTCTGTTGGGTGAAGGAGTGGCCCCCTGGAAGGCCATTTTTTCTGCCGCGGAAAGCGTGGGAGGGGTCGAGTATTATCTTGTCGAACAGGAAGGGAGCCGGTATTCGGAATTCGAAACGGCAAAACTATGCCTGGAGTCGTTCAAGAAGCTGCACGGCGAAAGTCAATCGGCTACTTGAGTGATTCACCCCTTGTGCCATTTGCGCGCTCCCATAACTCCGTGATCGCTGATTGGGAGGCAGGTCCGCTCGCTCGCGATCGCGGCTCGGTGTGACAAAGCGCGGCACCGCTACTTCGAGCGCACCAGCCGTACCTTCCAATCAGGAGCAATAGCAGTTCTTGCGCATGGAAGCTTTGGCGACTTTAATCCTCGCAATTCATCTGACTTGGATTCTGTGGGTGGTTTTCGGAGCGTTCTTTACACGAGGGCGCGGCGCGCTCAGCGCGTTCCATATTTTGTCGCTGGCGTGGGGCATAACCGTAGAGGTATCGCCGTGGCCTTGCCCTTTGACGCTTGCCGAACAATTTTTTGAGCAGCAAGCGGGCGCGGGCGGCTATCGCGGAGCGTTTTTGCTGCACTATTTAGACCGCCTGGTGTATCCGGACCTCCCCGAATGGGTGCTTGCCACCGTGGGCGTGCTGGTGTGCGCGCTGAACCTGGCGGTGTATGTTTGGCGCTACTGGAAAGGCCGCTCCGCGACGGAATGAATACGATGGGCGGGAGCGGTGAACTCGGCTATTATGGTCCTCATCCAGCATTTCAAGGAGTGCGTAATGCCAAGCGCCGCCCGATGTGTTTCCGTTTTCCTAGTCTCTTTTTTCTTCTTGTGGGCACAGGAGCCCACACCTACCCCTACACCCAGCGAGCCGGCCGCCGCGACCGCCGCGGCCACGGGAATGCGGCTTCCATTCGGCTCCGCGAATCAGGAGCCCAGACCCTACGATGAGGTGATCACCAAAGAGGCCAAATCAAAACCCGGCATCTTCACTGTTCACGAGGTCAAGGAGAAATATTACTACGAGATTCCGAAGACGGAGCTCAACAAAGAATTCCTGTTCGTAACCCAGATTGCGCGCACCACACTGGGCGTCGGATACGGTGGCCAGTTTGTGTCGGAGCGCGTGGTGCGGTGGGAGCGGAACGAAAATCGGATCAATCTCCGGGAGGTGAATTACGACGTGGTGGCGGATCCGTCGACACCCATCTCCCGCGCCGTGAAGGCGGCGAACAATGACTCGATCATCATGACGTTTCCCATCGCTGCGTTCGGCAAAGAGAAGAACGGCGAGGCGAAGCCGGCTGCGGAGAAGGATACAGCAGGCGGAGATAAGGCTCAAAAGAATGCGCCCCCGAAGGAGGCGGCGAAAAATGGAGCCGCAAAACCGGCCGGCGGTAAAGAAGCTGCAAACAAAGCACCGCGGCCTGCGCGTGAGTACAAGGAAACCGGCCGCGAACCATCGATCGTTATCGAGGTGACGCGTCTCTACACGAGCGACGTGTTCGAGTTGAGCGCGCGCCAGCGATTGAATGCGACGATGATGGACCCGAGCCGTTCGTATATCGAACGCGTTTCACCATACGCGGAGAACATTGAAGTGGAAGCCACGCATACGTACGCAAGGATGGCGATGCCCATCGGGCTTCTAACCTCGCCGCAGCCCACAAATCCGTTTGCACCGGGAGGCATGAAGCCGGGCAGCGCGTCGGTGGTGCTGCATCACAGCATGGTGAAGCTTCCCGAGCATCCCATGACTCCGCGGCTGTTTGACGATCGCGTCGGCTATTTTTCGGTCGAGCAAATGGACTACGGCCGCGATGAACAACGCGCGCCGAAGCGCACCTACATTACGCGCTGGCGCCTGGAAAAGAAAGATCCGAGCGCCGAGCTTTCCGAGCCCGTGAAGCCGCTGGTTTACTACATCGATGCCGCCACCCCCTCGAAATGGGTGCCCTATATGAAGATGGGCGTCGAGAGCTGGCAGAAAGCTTTCGAGGCTGCGGGGTTCAAGAATGCCATTGTCGCCAAACTTGCTCCGACGCCGGAACAGGACCCGAATTTCAGCCCGGAGGATGTGCGTTACTCTGTGATCCGCTGGCTGCCATCGACGATTGAGAACGCGATGGGGCCACATATCTCGGACCCGCGGACGGGCGAGATTCTGAACGCGGACATTCAGTTCTACCACAACGTGATGAACCTGCAGCGCGATTGGTATTTTCTGCAGGTGGGACCGCTCGATCCGCGCGCGGCCCGGCTGCCGCTGCCTGACGACCTGATGGGACGGCTTATCGAGTTTGTGTGTGCTCACGAAGTCGGCCATACGTTAGGGTTCGAGCACAACATGAAGGCCAGTTCGATGTACCCGCAAGAGAAAGTACGCGATAAAGAGTGGGTGCACAAGATGGGCCACACGCCGTCGATCATGGATTACTCGCGCTTCAACTATGTGGCGCAGCCCGAGGATGGAATCGATGTTGCCGATCTGGTGCCGACAGTGGGGCCATACGATGTGTGGGCGACGCGTTGGGGATACAAACCGATTCCGGGCGCGAAAACGCCTGACGACGAGAAGAGCACGCTCGACGAATGGGCTCGCGAACAGGACAAGACGCCGTGGTATCGTTTCTCGACGGCCGGCGCAGGCGGCTCCGATCCGGGTGAGCTGACCGAAGCCGTGGGCGATGCCGATGCCCTGAAATCGACGGCGCTCGGCGTGAAAAATTTGCAGCGCGTAGCAAAGATGATGCTTACCGCGACGACCACCAAGAAGGGCGACCCATTTGACGATTTATCGGAGATGTACGGCCGAATGCTTGGTCAGTGGACGCTCGAGATGAACCACGTTGCCGCGCTAGTGGGTGGAATGGAATCGCAGCAGAAGAATATCGGGCAGGAGGGTGTCATTTATAAACCTGTGCCGAAGGAGCGTCAGGCGGCAGCGGTCGCGTTCCTCAACCAAAACGCGTTTCTGACGCCGAAGTGGGCTATCGATAAGGAAATCGTGCGCCGCATTGAGCCCGTTGGCGCCATTAACCGGGTGGGTAATGCGCAGCGCTTCATTCTCGGCAATCTATTGAGTAGCGCGCGTTTCGCCCGGCTGGTTGAACAGGAAACGCTCGATGGATCGTCTGCTTACTCGCCTGCCGAGTTCTTGGCGAGCGTGCGACGGGGTATCTGGCGGGAACTGGAGAACCCGCAAGCGGGAGTTGACGCGTACCGTCGTCAATTGCAGCGCAGCTATCTTGATTTGGTGAATGCGAAACTCAATGGTCCGGGTTTTACGATCCCCATCTCGTTACTGCCGCCTGGATTTCCGATGGCGATGTTTGCCACGAGCGGAGACGAGAAGCCGCTTTATCGGGCCGAGCTTCATGCGCTGAATCAGTCGATCAGTGCGGCACTCAGCAGGACTAGGGACCCGGAGATACGGGCCCATTTCGAAGGGGCGCGCGACCAGATTGCGAAGATTCTCGATCCGAAGTTTGCAGCCATGCAAGCTGGAGGACAAGCGATTCGCATATTTGCCAACCAGTGGTTGGATCCGCGGGAGAACCGGTGGTCGGGTGACTGGACCGGCGCTCAAAGCAGCGAAGAATGGCGCGATCAATCGGAGGCTGGGCAGGATTTCGGCACGATGTGGCAGGAGATGCAGAACTGCTGGCCGGACTATGAGATCAAGCCGTAAAGGCTCACGAAGACAGGGGCCGCTGCTCGTAAGCTGGTGGCCAATATTACCGGTCTCGACTTTGAATCACCACAAATACGGCACTCGTCCAGAGGACCATGAGATACCCCCCTTAGTCTATGATGAATATAGGATCGCTTTGGCTTTTCACTCGTGGAAGACAGCCCGCTCAAGGCGAAGGGCGTAGTCAGGCTCCACGAGTCAGAAGTCCGGCCTCTTATGGAAAGAACCAAGCAAATCCGCGAGGGATCGGACCTCGTATTGCCGTTTGGATTAACCTTCGAAGACCTTTACAGGCGCGAGCGGCTGGTAAAGCTCGATGCAATTTTTCTCGAGGAATTGCAAGACGCCGCTCCTCTTCTACATGCTTCGCTCATGGCCGCGCGTGCGGAGCCCTCATCGTTGAGCGCCAAACAACTCTCGGATTTGATTGTCGATCTCGCTCCACATCTAGAAGATTTTCTTGGCCGCCTGTTCGGCATCGAAGTCGAACTCCGCCAGTTGCAAACGCGCCACTCCGCTCTTGCTCCCCTGTATTCGATCAAACGGCGGTTCGTGCAACGCCGTGCGCTCAGCGGATATACGGCTGAGCGGGCAAGTGAAATCGATGGGCTGGCTGTCGCCGCAGAACTCGAAACGTTGATGCTCGAGCAGCTCACCGAGACAAGCTTCGCGAACCATGTCTCGCGGTGGCTCGAGTCTGAGGCCGAACACGCCCGCCACATCCAGCTTGCGATTCAGTACGCGGCTTGGGCCACGCTTGCACCCGAAGGACAAGCCAAACATCGCCGCGGCGTGCTATTCAAGATCCCGCACAAGCTCGATTACCACCACCTGATTCCAACCGAGCCCGCTTCTAACGATGGATTACTTTATCTGGAGCTCAACCACAAACATTGGCGCCATCGCGAAGGGTTTCAACTGACTGACTCAGGCACAGATCTTACAGGAGCGCTCGACCAGGCCCATTACTGCATCAAATGCCACAACCAGGGGAAAGATAGCTGCTCGACGGGACTAAAAGAGAAGAACGGGACGTTCAAGTCGAGCGTCTTCGGCGTTCGCCTCGCGGGCTGCCCGCTCGACGAGAAGATCTCGGAAATGAACCTGCTGAAGGGCCAAGGCAACCCGATTGGCGCTCTCGCAGTGGTCACGGTTGACAATCCGATGGCTGCCGCAACCGGCCATCGCATCTGCAACGATTGCATGAAATCGTGCATTTTCCAAAAGCAGGATCCGGTCGATATTCCACAGGTCGAGACGCGAACGCTTAAAGACGTTCTCGAGCTGCCGTGGGGCTTCGAAATTTACTCGCTGCTGACTCGCTGGAATCCGTTGAATTTCTCGCGACCCTATCCGCGAGCCGCCACCGGCTACAAAGTTTTAGTGGTGGGCCTGGGCCCGGCAGGTTTCACGCTCGCCCATCACTTGATGAACGATGGCCACAACGTCGTGGCAGTCGACGGTTTGAAAATTGAGCCGCTGCCGGACGACATTTCAGGCGTGGATGCCTACGGACGGCGCTCGCCCTTCCGGCCGCTCCGCGACGTCAGCGAAATTTATGAATGCCTCGACGAGCGCGTTATGGCCGGATTTGGCGGCGTTGCCGAGTACGGCATCACGGTCCGCTGGAACAAGAATTTCTTGAAAATTATCCGGCTGCTCATCGAGCGCCGCCGCGAATTTCACATGTTTGGCGGTGTGCGATTCGGTGGCACGCTGACTGTCGATAGCGCCTTCGAGATGGGCTTCGATCACATAGCGCTGTGTGCCGGCGCGGGCGGCCCGACGGTGATTCCGATGAAGAACGGGCTGGCGCGCGGCGTTCGCCAAGCGTCCGATTTCTTGATGGCGTTGCAGTTGACCGGAGCGGCCAAATTCGAATCGCTGGCCAATCTTCAGATCCGCATGCCCATAGTCGTGATCGGTGGCGGCTTAACGGCCATTGATACGGCCACCGAGTCCCTCGCTTACTACGTGGTTCAAGTCGAAAAGTTTCTGAAGCGATATGAGCAGCTCGCCGCCGAAATCGGAGAACACGAAATTCAGGCGCAGTTTACCGCGGAAGACGCCGAAGTCGCGTCGGAATTCCTGTCGCACGCTCGCGCTCTTCGTGCTGAACGCGAGGCCGCCGCGCATGAAGGCAGACGGCCTCGAATCATTGAGCTGTTGAACTCCTGGGGCGGTGTTACGATTGCCTACCGGCGCCGGCTCATCGATGCCCCCAGCTACACACTCAATCATGAGGAAGTGGCGAAAGCGCTCGAAGAAGGAGTGCGTTTCGCCGAGTGCCTTGTGCCCGAGGAAGTGCAGGTCGATGCTAACGGAAGCGCAGAAGCGGTGCGCTTTCATAAGCAACGGTTCGACGAGAACGAAGGAATCCATTCCACTGGAGAAATGCTCGAGCTTCCCGCCAGGACGATTCTTGTCGCCGCCGGCACTCAACCCAATACCGTGCTTGCGCGTGAAGATGAGCAGAATATCAAGCTCGACGGGCGCTTTTTTCAAGCGGTCAACGAGAACGGCCAGCCCGTAAAACCCGAGCGGATTGCAAAGCCTGATACACCGTATGTCCTCATGTCCATCCGGCCCGATGGACGGGCGATTAGCTTCTTTGGCGACCTGCATCCGTCGTTCTCGGGCAACGTCGTGAAAGCCATGGGCAGCGCTAAGCAAGGTTATCCGGTCGTATCGAGGGTTCTTTCGCGCCTCGCGCCTTCTGAACCGTCTCCCGAGGTATTGACTCACCGCCTCAACGATGAATTGCGGGCCGTTGTTAAAGATGTTGTTCGCCTGACTCCAAACATTGTCGAAATCGTCATTCGCGCTCCCATCGCGGCTCGCGCATTCAAGCCGGGCCAGTTCTACCGCCTTCAGAATTACGAAACGCTCGCTGCTCGTACAGCAGGGACGGTGCTCGCCATGGAAGGGTTGGCGCTAACCGGAGCCTCAGTAGATTTTAAAGAGGGGCTGCTTTCGACCATCGTGCTCGAGATGGGCGGCTCGTCCGATCTGTGCGCGCTTTTGAAGCCTGGCGACCCTGTAATTCTCATGGGTCCCACCGGTAAGCCCACCGAAACGCCAGCGCAAGAAACTGTTCTGCTGGCTGGAGGCGGTTTGGGCAATGCCGTGCTCTTCTCCATTGGCCAGCAACTCCGCGCTTCCCATTCCCGGGTGATCTATTTCGCCGGCTACAAGAAAATTGTCGACCGCTACAAGGTCGAGGAAATAGAAAAGGCGGCCGATGTTGTGATTTGGTGCTGCGATGAAGCGCCGGGATTCACGCCGGGCCGCGTTCAGGATAGCGCGTTCGTGGGCAACATCGTGGAAGCAATGGCCGCGTACGGCCGTGGTGAGTTAGGCGAGGCCGCAATCCCACTCAGTTCAGTAGATCGCCTGATTGTCATCGGCTCAGACGGTATGATGCGGGCAGTTCAGCAAGCGCGTCACACGGTTCTCCGGCCTTATTTGAAGCCCGACCACCGCGCGATCGGCAGCATCAATTCTCCAATGCAGTGCATGATGAAGGAAATTTGCGCGCAGTGCCTGCAGCTACATAAGGACCCGGTCACCGGCAAGGAAACCGTTGTCTTCTCGTGCTTCAATCAGGACCAACCGCTCGATCAGGTTGAGTTCTCGACGCTTCGCTCCCGCCTTTCGCAAAACGGCGCGCAGGAGAAGTTGACGAAGCTCTGGGTCGACCATTGCCTGCGCAGCATCGGCGTGCGGGAGAAGGCTGCTCAACCCGTTCCAAGCCTCTAATGGCTGTAATTCTCGCGTTTTTCTGTTTCATTGGCGCGGTCCTTCTCGCCGGATTTATTTATCAGACCCTTGGCAAGCTCACCGATCGCCGCCGCTTCCCTGCACCAGGACGTCTGCTCACCATAGACCGCCAAACTTTTCATGTTGTCGAGAAAGGCGCGGGCCCCACCGTTGTTCTTGAATCCGGCATCGCCAGTACCTCCATCGCCTGGCTCAAAGTTCAAGCCGAACTTGCGAAAGAGGCGCGCGTCATCGCATACGACCGAGCCGGCCTGGGATGGAGCTCACCTCCTCATACGCCGCGCACGCTCGAGAACGTGGTTGACGAATTGCACGCCGTTCTTCATCGCATCGAAGCGCCGCAGCCCTTTATATTGGTGGGCCACTCCTACGGCGGATTGGTCGTGCGCCTGTTCTCGAAGCTCCACCCCCACGAAGTTGCCGGAATCGTTCTAGTCGATCCCGTAGAGACTCGCGATTGGTATCCCATTGCCGAGCCTCAGCGCCGTCGCCTTGCGCGAGGAGTCATGCTTTCCCGGCGCGGCGCTCTTCTAGCCAGAATCGGACTCGTCCGGTTCGCGCTTGCTTTGTTGATTTCGGGAAGCCGGCGTCTACCGCGTCTTATTTCGCGCTGGAGCGCAGGGAAAGGCGCTTCGGTCACCCATAACATCGCGGGGGAAGTCCGGAAACTGCCGCCCTATGTCTGGCCTATGATCTGCATGAACTGGAGCAACGCGAAATGCTTCACGGCGATGGCCGAGTACCTCGAGCGGCTCCCACGCAGCGCGCAAACCGCTCAGGAGGCTGGTTGGCCCACCGGAATTCCGATCATCGCCCTGATCGCCGCAGGCACAGCCCCGAATTTCCCGGAAGGCGTCACGCATCGGCTCGCAACCCGCAGCGGCCACTGGATACAACTCGACGAGCCTGAACTGGTGCTAGAAGCAATCCGCGAATTGCTATCCGCAAAACAAGCCAGCTGCGACCAATAACCCAAACCGAGCCGCGACCGCGAGGGAGGGACAGCCAGCAAATCTACTGCGGCCCGCCATTCTTAATCACCTCTTGCGCCCGCTCTGCCGTCGCCGCTCGCGCCTTGCCTTCTAACTCGCTGAACGCCTTCATCTCCGTCTGCGCCTCTTCCGTCTTTCCAGTCGCCCGATAAGCCTGCGCCAGCAGGAAATGGGTTCTAGGCTCCGACGGATTCGATTTTTCGACCGCTTTGAGTTCGGCAATAGCCTCCTCGTCGCGGTGCAGCTTCAAGAGCAGCCGGCCACGATCAGCGCGAGCTTCCGTAAGATTCGGACAGGCGGCCAGCGCCTTGTCCACGTGCGCCAGCGCCTGCTCCGGCTCGACACTCTTCTGTAATAGGACGTCGCCGAGTTTCCACTCCACCATGCAATTGTTCGGATCGATGGCCTTTTCCTGTTCGAACTGCTGGGTTGCGTTATCCCATTGCGAGAGGCTCCAGTACAAATCGCCGAGCTTGAAATGGAGCCCGGGCTGTTTGGGCGCGACTTCCACGGCTTTCTTCCACTCCACAATCGCGCCGTTGTAATTTTTCATGCTCTCCATCAACTCGGCGGAAATTTCATGCGACCAAACGGAATTGGGACCGATCTCGTTCACTTTCCCGAGCGCCTGTTCGGATAGCTGCATGTACACTCTGCCGAGTAGATACCACACTTGAATATTTTGCGGCTCGAGTTTGGCAAGATGCTGTAGATGAGTCGCTGCCGGTTGGAAATCGCCAAGTTTAGTGAGATCGTTCACAAGCAGAAGCTCGAGATTTTTGTCCGCTGGATTCGCAGCCAGCGCGGCTTCAAGGCGCGGCTTGGCCCGTTGATAGTCGCCCATCTGAAACAAAGACATGCCTAATAACGCCGTAGCAGAGCGCATATGTGGATCGAGTTTGAGCCCGCGTTCGAGTACGCTCGCAGCATCGCGAAACCGCCCTTGTTTGAAATACAGCGCGCCCAGATTGTTGTATGCCGGCGCAAGTTGCGGAGCGATTTTCAAAATCTCCTGATATTTTGCGGCCGCTGTCGTAAGATCGCCGGATCGCTCCGCCGCCGCTGCCTCTTCATGCAGAGAATCGACCTGGGCCTCAGTGGTTTGGCTCCATAGAACCGCGGAACAGGTAAGCGCGCACGACAAAACCCCGAGCCGCAAAGTGGAACAAGCGACCATGGATACACTATAGTGCTTGTGTAGTTGGCTTCCAACGCGGGCAATCTGCGCGCTTGCAATGTTCACTTTATCTGTGGCGACTGGCCTGCATTTCACCGATGTAGCCGCGCAGTCTGGCATTCGCGCTACGATGCGCTGCGGAGGACCCGAGAAGCGCTGGATAACAGAAGCAAACGGCAGCGGAGCGGCATGGCTC
>JBAUZG010000413.1:0-26662 GCA_049585195.1 Bryobacteraceae bacterium
GGCTTACGCCGCGGACGAAATCAACCCAGTTCTTCGATGAGAAATGGCTCATCACTAACTCCGGTATTCCCGCGAGACGGGCCCCGACAGCCCCACATCCCGCGCCTATGGATAAGGGCAGATGCCAGGCGAAAAAATACAAGAGTTCCACCCATTTTCGCGCTCAGGAAACCAGAGCCTTTCCGATTAACTTGAATGGAGCCCAAAAATACGGGTGCGGATAGCGTTGACGCACGTCCAACATCGCGTCCCGAAGTGCGGCAGCCTTTGTGGCTCGAGTTTCGAGCCGGGAATAAAACGCCGTCATAAAGTCCGCCGTGCTTCGATCGTCGACGTCCCACAACGACAGCAGCAGCGAGCGCGCTCCGGCATACAGCAGGCCACGGGTCAGCCCGAGCAGCTCATCGCCTCCTTCGACGACGTTGAGGCCGGTCACGCATCCACTTAGCGTGAGCAAGTCGACTGGAAGATTCATGTGATACAGGTCGTAAAGATTGATGTATGAGTTTGACAAGCCGATGGCTGAAAACATGGGGCTGTCTTGGCGAAAATAACCGTGGCTTGCGATATGGATCAGCCGGCTGTGAGGCCCCTTTTGTCTCAGCGCTTCCTCCGTGGCATCAGTTCCCATAAGAACCACCGCGTCGGGAACTGCCTTTGCTACGGCTCGAACTTCTTCGCCAATGAAAGAAGTTTTCGGATCTTGAACACCGAAGATTAGGCATGGGCCAGTATTTCTGTCAGGCTCGGTATGGCAGTGCGTGAAAATGCCTGCGCTGGGCGCGTAGCAAAGTGTAAACCTGTCAACGAGGTATTGCCGCCCATCGAACAGGGCGTGGAAGGGGACCGCATGAAGCGGTCCGTGCGGAACGATGACCAGGTCTTCAACTTCAAACAAACGCTCCAGCGGAGCAAACACGTCGTCGAACAGCGCGCGAAGGTGGGCCTGGACACTTTTCATCAGGACAGCGCCAAATCGCGCTACATAATCGGCGCTTAAGCCAAATTTCGAGAACTGGAACTGAAGCATACGTAGGCGCTGCGCAATTGCGGAGGAGGAGACGAGAGGGACAACATCAACGCGTTCGGCTGTCACAACTGCCGCGAAGAGACGCTCTCCGATTGAAAAGTATTCAAGCAACCCTGCTGAGGCACCGAGAACGCTCCGAATTTGTTCGAGGGTAACCGCACCGGACTTGCGCAAAGCCGTGGGTACGTTGCCGGCGACCGGCGCTTCGAGCAAAAGCCGGACCAGCTCGTGCTCGCGATCCATCGCCTGATGCTTCAGCAAGTGAACCTGATCGGCAGGAATGGGATCCTGCGAGAGCTGCTCCCGTTCGAGTCGATGGTAATACCAATTCAGTTGTTTTCTCAGATCGCGAATGCGGCGGTCGACGTCGCTGTCTTGTAATGTTTCCGGGATAGGATGTGGGCCCGCAACAATCAAGTCCTGCAACGTGCGCGATTTCGCAGCTTCGATGTAGGTGAAGGCCTCTTCAGCAGAGGCTTGGCTTGAATGCCGCTCTAAACAGAGATGGACCAGACGCCCGTATACTTCCAGCCTGTTCCGCATGAACCCGATTTTGAGTTCTTCCTTCTGTAGGCTGCTGCGCAGGGTTTCCAAAGCGGAGCGTGCCGCTTGATAGGCGGTATAAGCTTGCTCCGCCTGTCCTGCGGCTTCGTAAATCTGTCCCCTCAGGAATTGTGCTTGATACAAAAGCAGCGGCGCGTCGAGTGTGGCAAGCCGCGCGAGGGCTTCTTCCGAGCGACGTCCAGCATCGCCGATGTCGCCGCTGCGAAGAGAGATGCGTGCTAATACCAGCAAGCAAAGCACATGCTTTCCCGGTAGAGTCGCTGACCGGAAAAAATCGGCGGCAGCGGAACAACAATCGCGCGCTTCCGCAAGCTTCCCTTGTTCGACGAGAACCAGCGCGCAATAGACATCGACGAGAAAGGGCCAGACCTGGTTATGCTCGCGGCACATCCTATTCTTCGCCTGAGCAAACAGTTCGAGTGAGCGATGCAGGTCGCCAGTCAGGCTGGTGGCGATAGCGCTGTTGGCGAGCGATCTCGCTGCCTCATAATCCATGCCGAGCTGTTCGAACTGTTCGAAGCTGTTAGCCGCCATGTCCTTTGCCTCCTTGACCATGCACAGCTCGAGATAGATATCCGACTGATCGAGCTCACACAAGGCAAGATGGTACTTGTCGGCATTTTTGCGGAATGTTTCACGGGTCGACCGCAGAAGATCGAGGGCTTTCGTGTAGTCGCCGCGCAGATAATGCAGGTACGCTATGTTGTAGTCGGCCTGCGCTACCAACAATGGCATGTCCTGCCGCTCGCAGAAGGCGCGGACACGCTGGTATGTTTCGAGAGCTCGCGGGAAGTCGTCAAGAGCGATGAGGCAGACCGCCATGTTATGAAGCGCTACCCCAATGCCCTCCATATCCTTGTGCGGCAATAACTCGTTATAAGCACGTTCATATGCGGCAAGAGCCTCGGAGAAGCGATTCTGGCGGTGATAGATGTTCGCTACATTGATTTCCAGCCGGGCAATTCGCAAAGTCTCGCCCAGGCTGGCAAAGATTTCTCGAGCGCGGTCGGCCGCGGTGAATGCGTTGTCGTATTTGCCTAGCAAAGCCAGAGATTGAATAGAACTGCTGAGCGTACGGCCAACCTCATTCATGTTTCCGGCGCCCTCGAATCGAACCGCTGCTTGCTCGAAGAGATCAACCGCGGACTTGCAATCTCCCATAAACCACATCGCATTGGCTTTGGCGCGCAGGCTGCGCGCCCATGCGTTGTCGTCATTCATTTCGCCGGCAATGGCCACGGCTGCCTCAGCCAGGTTCAGCGCCCTTTGCACATCGACTCTCACGGCAGTACGCACCGCGTCGGCAAGTTGTTCTACAACGCTCGATTGCAATAGTTCAGGAAACTGCAAGAAAAGAGCTCTTCTCCCTGGCCCGTCCGACAGGCGGGCGACTTCAAAGCAAAGCTGTTCGAGTTGTCCTTCCATGGTCAGCGGATGCCCTTTTTTTCGAGAGACCGGCGGAGTTTTTCGAGACACCGCATCCGTGTCGCTCCGATGGACCCCTTCGCGAGACCGAGCGTCCTAGCCGCCTCGTCATAGGGTACGGGCGGGTTCGAATAGAAAAGCAGATCGACAAGCCGCCTGCACTCGGCCGAAACTTCACTCAGCGCCTCGCGTACAATTTGTTCGCGCTCGATCTCCTCGACGACCTGTTCGGGGAGACCGCTGGTTTCAGCGAGTGTCACCTCTTCGATTTCCGCGCCTACATATCTGCGCTGGTCCTGTTTCCAACGGAGGCACTTGTGGCTGGTCAATTGTATAAGCCAAGCCGGCAGCGCCCGTGGTTCCTTCAATTCAGGTAGATCGTGAAGCAAGGCGAGACACACTGCTTGAAAAATTTCCGCCGCATCGTCGCGGCTGAGGCCGAGTTTGATGGGAATCGAGAATATGAGGTTCTTGTACTTGTCAATAAGCGCCGACCATCCATTTTCGCTACCGCGCAGGCACTCTCGAATAAGGAGCTCATCTTCGGAAGGTTTCGAGGGATCTGGAACGTTCTTGCCTGAGCTCATCAATGCCCCGCAAGATGCTGTGGTTGGCGGATAAAGAGCTCTTCCGCATTCCAAAGAGTGTAGTTACCGAGCACCGCGGGGTGGAAATTGCCAATGCGATCTTTAGCGCCAACCAGGATATGCGGGCTTACCAGGAAGACCACGGGTGCATTCTTCCAGACAAGTTCCTCTACCTGGTCGAAGAGCCGTTTGCGTCTTGGATAATCCAGCACGGTTAATTGTTCCTGCATTAGACGGTCGATCTCCTGTTGCCACGGAGGCGGCGGCTCGGTCGTTCTTAAACTCCAAACGTGCGCATTTCCGTTCGAACTCAAAACATTCATTTCAGAGTTTGGGTCGGAGTCGCCATCGGCTAGCGCCATAATAACTGCCTCATATTTGTACGTTGTAAAGATCCGATCTACGAGTGTACGGAATTCCTGGGGGACTAGTGTAACGTCGATCCCTAATTCCTTCAAATCCTGTTGAATAATCACCGCCATTTGCGCCTGTTCCGGTTTTGCCGAATTATGCATGATCGAAAAGCGGACGGCGTTGCCTCGGGAGTCGATCAGCGTCTGGTCGGCGCGCCATGAAAACCCCGCCTGACGAAGAAGCTGCCGGCTCTGCTCTAGGGAGCGCGAAGGCGGAGCAATTGCCCGGTCTAGCCACAGCTTGTTGCCGGGCGAAATTTGGATTGACAACGGATACGCCCGTCCACGGTACGCCAAACGTACAATACTTGCGCGGTCTATCGCGGAAGACACCGCCTGGCGGAACGCACGTTGCTGGAACCAAGACTTCGAGATGGGCGAGCGAGAACCGTCGGGCGGAAGGTCGTTGAGATTAAAAACCAGGAAGTTGTATTCGAGGCCCGGTCCGAGGTCGTAGAGGTGGAAGGCACGCTGTTGTTGCTCTTTTTCAAGAACCGAGAAGTTGGCCGCGCTCAAGCGGTCGATAACGTCAAATTCGCCCGCACCAAAGCGAATGGCTTCGATATCGGCACTGGACACAAAGAGAGCGTTGATTTCGTCCAAATAGGGAAGACGATTTCCTCGAACATCCTTCTTCCAGTAATAGGGATTGCGTTCGAGTTGAAGGCTTTGTCCTGGAACGTAGGCTTTCACGCGAAATGGCCCCAAGCCCGCGATCTGCGATGGCGGGGTGTTCAACCCCCATGCTGTGGCCAGGGTACCGTTATCGAAGCTGGTCTTGAGCAGATGGCGCGGCAAAATCGCGATGCTGTCGAACAGGCGCTCGGCGGCGGCATAGGGCTGAGGCAGAGTAAATGCGACTGTGTATGAATCGACTTTTCGGACGCGTATCGGCTGACCCGCAATCACTAGCAGGTCGCGCTGAGGAGAGTGGTTTCTCTCGTCCAGGTAGGCTTCAAACGTGAATAGCACGTCATCTGCATCGAAGGAATGACCATCGGAAAATCGCAGGCCGTGGCGCAGATGCAACGTATACTCCTTGCCGTCGGAAGAAACGTTCCATGAGGCAGCCAGTGCGGCTTCACTTTGCTGGGTGTAGCGATCGATATGGATCAGATCGGCCATGAGAAGGCCGACGATATTCCGTGAAGTCCCGTCGATCGCCGTGAGCGGATTAAACGTTCTTGGCTCGGACCGTTCGGAAATGACAATCGTCCCTCCGCGCCGGCCGTCCATGGGTTTGACGACCAGCGAATCGTCTACCTGAAAAGCGTCTCCTGAGCGTAAATTGGTCTCGAATTGGGACCCTGCCAACATCGATAAAGGCAATACGCGCAGCGAGATGGCCAAAAATATCGTGACTTCGATCCTTACCAGCATTCGTTAGAGGCGGCCAATGCGATGGAATTCAGATTCATTCCAGTTTATTAGACTTGTGCCTCTGCTTAGAGCTGGGTGACGTTTGACCCGTAAAAAGAGAGCAATCGGTGATATGCGACGAGTACGGCGATGAGAGCGACAGCCGGTGCAAACATCCACCAGCAGGATTCGAGGACGAAGTACTGCTGCAAGCTCGCCAACATATTACCCCAGCTAGGCGCCGGCTCGCTGACGCCGAGCCCGAAGAATGACAAAGTCACCTCCGCCAATATGTATTGGGGGATGAACAATACGGTTTGAGTTAGTGCCACGCCGGAAGCCTGAGGCAGAATATGGCGGCGCAGTAGATAAAAGTCGGAAGCTCCGAAACCACGGGCAGCGAGAACATATTCGCGCTCTTTCGCGCTCAGCACGACACCGCGAATCAAGCGCGCCGGGCGCGCCCAGCCGATGACGCCTGTTATCGCGATTAAAAGGAAGAAAACTTGTGAGGGATCGAGGTGCAATGGCAGAGCCGCCCGCACCGCAAGAAGAAGATACAGCCAAGGCACGGCAACAAAGACTTCCGCCGCGCGCATGATCACTTCGTCAGCCAGCCGCCCGTAGTAGCCTGCCAAGCTTCCTAATACCAGGCCGAGGCCGAGCGCGATCATGGTGGCCAATAATCCGGCAACCAATGAAAATTTGCCGCCGTACAGTAGGCGGGAAAGCTGATCGCGGCCATACTCGTCGCTTCCGATCAGAAAGATTGGCGCTTGTGCATCCGTGCCGAAGAGGTGGTGGCGGCATGCGATCATGCCAAGGATCTCGTACGGCGCGCCGGAAACGAAAAAACGAATGGGGTGGGATGCCGCTCGGTCTTCATCGTACTCATTGAAAGCCGGCAGGCGGGGTATTTGCGAATAAACGAACGGACGAATGTGAAATTTACCGCTAACATCGACAAAATGAATCCGTGTAGGCGGCGCAAATGCCAGCGATCGATTCTGCATATCAAAGTGGTAAGGGGCGAAGAATCCCGCAAAGAGCACTGCTCCGTGAGCGATGGCCAGGGCGGTAAGGGCAACGACAGGTTTCCCGGAACGCCGACTCCTAAGCGGCGCGAATGCGGGGGTCGTTGGCATACAAGAGCAGATCGGCAATGACATTGCCTGCGATCAGAAATCCTGTGGCGAGCACGGCTGAGTCCACAATCAAGAAGAAGTCTCGCTGGAGAATTGCTTCCAGCATAAGCTGGCCGAGACCTGGCCAACTGAAGACTGCCTCGACGAGCAGAGAGGAACTCATCAACAGTCCTATTGAGAAGCCAAATAGCGAGATCAACGGATTCGCCGCAGCCGGCAACGCATGGCGAAGCAAGATGCGTCGAAACGGGATTCCATACCCTTGCGCCGCGACGATGAAGGGCGATTTCAAAACGCCAGCCAGCGCGGATCGTACATGCGAGAGCAGTAACGGCAGTAATCCGGCCGCCAAACATCCGCTAGGCGCCAAGATGTGCAGGACAAGATCCTTTGCTTTTGTAACGATGCTCATGTCCGGAAACTCACCTGATGTCATTCCGCCAGCAGGCAGGCTGCCCACGTGAACGGCGAATAGGACCAACAGAATGGCCAGGACCAGCTCAGGCACAGCCAACAAAACCGACGTGATCCCACTCGTAATCAGATCGATCCATGAGCCCGGCCAACCGGCGGCAAGAATTCCCAGTGGAATGGCGATAAGCCATGCAAGAATCGTTGCAGTTGCCGTCAGCCACAGGGTGTTTCGAGCGCGAGCCCACACGATGGGACCGGCGGGACTGTTGTAAGAGAAAGAAAAGCCCCACTCACCCTGGATGACTGAGCGGGCCCAATGCAAATACCTGACGGCAAATGGCCGGTCTAGTCCGTATTGTGAACGCAGTGTGGCCACGGTCCTTGGTGAGACCTGGGGGTTCACGCGCAAGGCTTCGAAGAAGTCGCCAGGAACCAGATTGACCATCGCAAATGAAAGCAGGGAAGCGGCAATCAACAGAAAAAAACTATGGATGGCGCGGCGAAGCAACCGTCGCATGCTATCGCTCCTTACCAGCTTGCGCCGTCAGGTGAGGGATGGAGGAAATGAGTTCCTTTGTCTCGGGATGTTGAGGGCGAGAGAAGAGGCCGCCAACTGTACCGCATTCGACGATTCTGCCGTGCTCGATCACAGCCATGTGATCTGCCACATATGCCGCCATTCGAAGGTCATGAGAGATGAACAAATAGGAGAGCGAAAACGAGCGCTGTAATTCAATGAGCATATTCGCGATCTCCGCCTGAGCGGATGTATCGAGACCGGCGAGCGCTTCATCCAGGATCAAGAATGCGGGTTTAAGAATTAAGGCGCGCGCGATCGCCAGGCGCTGGCGTTGGCCTCCGCTAAGTTCGAGCGGAGAACGGTGCGCCCAGTCGAGCGGAATCCCCACCTGTTCCATCATCGCCAGAGCGCGTTCCCGCCGGTGTTTCCTGCTGCCTTGTCTCTGGATTAGAAGAGGTTCAGAGACGAGCTCGAGAGCCGATAGCCGCGGATTCATAGACGTCGCGGAGTGCTGCATGAGCAGTTGGATCTTCGGGCGGATTCTGGTGGCTTCATTTAAACGAAGCCGAAGGAGGTTTTCACCATCGAACCAAATCTCGCCGGAATCGGGCTCGATCAATCGAGCTAGACACTTTCCGAGTGTGGACTTGCCTGAACCCGATCTTCCTACTACGGCGAGGCAAGAACCAGGCATCACCTTCAAATGCACATCCTGGAGCGCGAATATTCGCGATCCGCTTCGGCGCCATCGTTCTCGGACGTAAGACTTTGTCAAATGCCGGACCTCGAGCAGCGGCGCGGCCTCAAGGTCGACAGATTTTTCAGCCGCCATATCGGAGGCGGCGTACGCCAAGCCCCGCTTCGTCCCGACTAGCTTCGGGAATGAGCGGCGGCAGTGGTGGAATCGATTTCCATAACTCTCGGGTATATGGATGGCGCGCTCTCTGATGGATTACATCGAGGTTGTCGGCTTCGACAACGCTGCCTTCGCGCATGACTAGCACGCGGTCTGCAAATCCGACGAGCAGCGCAGGATTATGCGTAATGAATATAACCGCGAGTTCAAGCCGGCTTTTCCACTCCTTCAGCAGGCGCAATACTTCCGCCTGAACGACATTGTCAAGCGAGCTGGTCGGCTCGTCGGCAATGAGCAAGGAAGGTCTCGAAATTAGGGCCTGAGCAATAACGACGCGTTGGCGCTGCCCGCCACTCAATTGGTGCGGATAGGCGGAGTAGAGTCGCGGATCTGCGAGACCAGCTGCGAATAACATCGACTGCGCCTCGGCTCGCAGCCTTTTCCGCCCGTAGTTTGAATGCGCCCGCAGCACTTCAGCGACCTGTTCACCGGCTCCGATTACCGGGTTCAGTGCGAGCTCTGGTTCCTGGCAAATGAGCGATATCTGCGCTCCGCGGGCTTGCCTGAGTTGGCTTTCACTAGCTCCGATCAGGTCTCTTCCGTTGAATCGAACAGCACCGGCTGTCACTCGAAGACCCGGAGGAAGCAGGTGAATCAAACTTCGGGCGAGAGTCGTCTTCCCCGCGCCCGATTCGCCGAGGACGCCCAGGGTCTCACCCCTGTGGAGATCGAAGCTGATCCGATCGAGGGCCAATTTGCCGGAATGACAAAGCTGAACCGAAAGATCTCGAACCTGAAGCAGCGGAACCGGCATGTGGCTGACGGAACAGACTTGGACCGACCTATTATCTCCTATCGCGGAGTCCAGCGCCGCTCAGCTACCTTGGGTTTCGGGCTGGGAATTCTATGGAATGCCGAGGCCATTTCTCCACGCCTGCAAGGCCTGAAAAGTGTCGAGCCTCCCGTGGCCCAACGCCGGGGTCTCCGGCTGTGCATGTGCTGCGGCCTGAGCAGTCTGCGATGAACTCACCCAATTTTGGAGGTTCATCATCAGCGCGACGGTACCCGTCACGAACGGGGTGCTGAATGAGGTGCCCCAACCGGCGGCATACGTTCCGTATGGGTATGTAGTGACTACGCCTTCCCCGGGGGCTCCCACCCACACCAACTGCGGTCCATAATTCGAGAAGGACGAGAGTTGGTCGGTATTCGTTGTCGAAGCGATGCCCATAACGTTAGGCAGGGCTGCGGGATAGACCAGCGTCTGCTCTCCCGAGTTGCCAGCCGCTGCGACAGACACAACCCGGTTCAAAGTGGCGTAATCCAGGGCGTTCTTTACTTCCGTTGAATAGGCCGCCAGGTTGAAACTCATGTTGAGAACGTTTGCCCAATTTTGCACCGCAAAATAAATCGCTCGGAGAATGTCCGACGTGTAGCCCGTCCCATTGGCAAGAAACGCCTTCAACGGCATAATCTTCGCTTCTGGCGCCACCAGGTGCACGATACCGGCCACCATCGTTCCGTGACCGAATTCGCCGTACTGAGGATTCCCGTCCACGACCGCCGCCGTTGACTGGCTAAGCACGGCCGCGGTATTTGAATTTGTCCACTGGGGAGAGCCGTCCGTATCCGGTGGACTCGACAGCGCTACGTCCTGGGTTTCATCCGCCTCTCCACTTTGGTTCCGCGTGAAATCATAACCCGGTACAAGCACGCCTTCGAGAGCCGGGTGATTGGGGTCTACACCTGTATCGATTATGGCTACAACGCCCGAGCCGGCGACCGAAAAAGCGCTCTGCGTCTGAGCGAGACGTACGATCGAGGTTGCCGGTTGGTGGACATATCCCTCGGGAACGGTAGTCCCGAAGTAGTTGACAGGTGTTGTGTCGGAAAGTGCGGGAGGCACCGTGTAGGTGGAACCCGCTACGTGTGCGATCAGGTCCGGTTCAACATCGACAACTACCGGGAGCGTGTTCAAGACTTGAAGAACAACAGGCGCAATACTATCCGGCGCTGTCACCAAAAACAATTCCCCTATTGTTCCATCTAGGGTTTCTGCGACATTGCAGCCTAAAGGAGCGCAAATCGCTTGAATGATAGAAATCCCGCCGTTCACCCTGACTATAAATCTTCCCTCCGCCTGAGCCGGCACAGCCCAGAGCACAAAAGCAAGCAAGAGATTTAGAAATAAGCAGCGCCTCATAGGGTCATTTCCTGCCGATCCGGTTTCAAGGGACCGCAGCCTCCTCCGCTAGTAAGGACTCGCGCTTGCGAAAAAAATACAGTCGAATTCGACTCTGATTCCGATTTTTGGTTTGTCGCACGCGCATTTACTTAGCACCAATTATTATCCAGGAAAGGCGGGCCCAGACGGTAAGCAATACTCGAGGAATTGAAAGGCCCAATTAAAAGGGGCGAAAAATGATAGCCGAAGACGGCGCAACGGCAGACGTTGTTATGCCCTACATCGAATGCCATGGGTTTTGTACGGGAGCTGAGGCCGCCTACGGCGAGACGGCGGTTCTATCCGTCGCCTGTGCGTATCAACAATCGACCGATTGGCATAAGCGAAGGCCGCCCGCCGTTCAGGTATAAGTGGTGTCAATGTCTGTCCACGAAATGAAGGCTGGGCTTCCCGTCATTGCATTTGCGTCAGCCTCCGATTGGGAAGATTGGCTTTCAAGTCGGCCAAAGGAATCTAAGGGAGTTTGGCTAAAGCTCGCAAAAAAACAATCTGGGCTACAGAGCGTATCGCGGCAAGAGGCTATCGACGGGGCCCTGTGCTACGGCTGGATCGACGGCCAGCTTCAAAAATTCGATGAGCATCATTGGCTCGTCCGCTTCACTCCACGTTCGTCGAAGAGTAAGTGGTCCGAAGTAAACCGAATTAGGGCTCAGCAGCTCATCGATCAAGGGCGGATGAAAGCTGCGGGATTGCAGGAGGTAAAGCGTGCAAAATCCGATGGCCGATGGAAAGCCGCTTACGCTCCGCAGAGCAAGGCTGTCATACCCGACGATCTGCAGAAGGCCCTTGACAATAATCGCGAAGCCAATCGCCTTTTCTCGAAACTCGACAGGCTCAACCGTTACGCAATTGTGCATCGCGTTCAGGATGCGAAAAAGCCTGAGACGCGGGCAAGCAGGATTGAAAAATACGTTCAGATGCTGGCGCGAGGGGAAACTATTTATCCTCTGAAGGCTAAGAATTAATGCGGTGTGATGTGGACGAACTGATGCTGGAACACGTGTGAATTTTTCAGACGCCGACGTCGATTTTTGGAGCGAAAGCCGCGAATGCCTCTGCCAGCGCCTGCCGCCCATCTGTGGGACGGATCATGTGGGTTTTGGACTTGAAGGAGAACCATGGAAGGACCTTAAAAGTGAGCGACCGGGGTGCGTAGTTCCGTGCGCTGCTCCGGATGAGACCCACGCCCAAGCCGCTGTCGACTAAAGCTAAGAGTGTGATCGGTTCCGTCACTTTTTGAACAACCTGAGGCATAAAGCCTGCATTCGTGCAGGCTGCAAAGAACCGGTCATGCTTCTCAGCAGAGAGCGATTCCGACAGAAAAATCCAGCGGACTCCATCGAGATCACGAGGTGTAATTCGGCGTTTGCGCGAAAGAGGATGGGCGCCGGGAACGACCAACATCGAAGGTTCCTCCAAAACGCAATTGACTTCGATGCCGCTGCTTGCCGGCTTGGCGGACATGAAACCAATGTCGGCGCGGCCTGAGCGAACGGCCTCCAACTGGAGGGCCGATCTCATCGTGTGCAGTTCTACGGTTGCGTGGGGGAACTCTGTTTGGAAACGCCGCAAAAGCCTGGGTAAAATGCCATTCCACATAGCGGCGCTCGTGAAGACCACGGAGAGCGTACCGACCTGGCCGCGTGAGCGCTGCTCCGCTTCATCGCGAATCCTATTGAAGTGCGCGAGCAGTCCTTGCGCCTGATTCAGCAGCCAATGCCCTGGCTGGGTCAACCGGATGCGTTGTCTCTCACGGACAAACAATTCGAGGTGAAGTTCCTTTTCCAATTGGTGGATCTGGCGGCTCAGCGGCGATTGAGAGATGTGAAGGCGCTTCGCAGCCTTCCCGACATGCTCAAGTTCGGCGACGGCAACGAAGTATTCGAGAAGCCGCAGATCCAAAAAGTTCAGATCTCCTTTGTCTTAACTAGAACATAATTTGTCTTTGACAGCAATAAGTGTGACTCGCGATGATTGCACAAGGAGCGGGAAGAGAATGCGAGTGGAGAGAATTTGCATCTGTGTTGCGGCGGGCCTGTTGCTGATTGCCGGAACGCTGGCAGATTCCCGGCAATTTCCAGTATTTTCGGTTGGAGGTCCTGATTCCGAAGCGTACGGCGCGGCAGACCATTTTCCTGTAGGCTCGCGCGCCACCGCGTTCGAGAAAAGATACATGGTAGGGGCGTTCAGTCACTTCGATACGCTCTACCCGACGCATACGGTCGCGCCAGCGGCACACCCGTGGGAGTTTCATCGCCTGGAGACTGCGCAAGGGATCGCTTATTTCCATGCCGGAAGCCGCTACTCACTGAAAGACTATCTTGCACGCATGCCTATCACAGGGCTCTTGATTGCGAAGGACGATCAGATCCTCTTCGAGGGCTATCAATACGACCGTACCGATCGGGATCGGTTTACGTCTCAGTCCATGGTGAAGACGATCGTCGGGATGCTGGCAGGGATAGCGGTGTCGGAACATGCGATTGGTTCAACGGCTGACGTGGCGTCAAAGTATGTCCCCGAGTTGAAGGACTGCGATTACGGCAAGGTGACAGTGCGTGACCTGCTGCATATGTCTTCAGGCGTGACGTGTCAGACGCAAGGGGCGACCGGGGGCCCGGTCGGCATTCCGGCTCTTACTCATGACTGCAAACAGGCCGTTCCGGAGGGAACGCGATTCCGGTACTCGGCGACGGATTCCGAGGCGTTGGGTTTGATAGTCGGGCGAGCCGTGCAGATGCCTTTAGCGCGTTATCTCGAGGAAAGAATTTGGCAAAACATCGGCACCGAGTCGAAGGCAACATGGACAATCGATGGCTCGGGTCAGGAACTCGCCTTCTGTTGTTTCAATGCCACGCTGCGCGACTATGCGCGTTTTGCGAGGCTGCTGGCTTATGACGGCGCTTGGAATGGAAAGCAGCTGATCCCACAACAATGGCTATTGGATGCGACCACCGTGAAAGACTCCGATTCTCAGCTGGCGCCGGGGAAGTCCGTGCCGTTCTTCGGATATGGTTATCAGCTCTGGATTCTTCCCGGCTCTAGACGGATGTTTGCATTGCTGGGAGCCAATGGGCAGCGGGTCTTCGTGGATCCGCAAACGAAACTGATCATGGTTCAAACGGCAGTTATGGAGAAAGAGGTTGATCCGCCAAAGGACGCCGAAACAGTCGCTCTCTGGCTGTCACTGGTCCACCATTACAAGTCTGAATAGAAGTAGTCTGCCCGCAATTCGGGCCGCCTCTATCGCAGCCGCCCTCGCAAACCCAGCCGCTCGGCAATTTCGTGTTGATAACGGCTCATTCGAAGTTCTTGCCCGCCTTCAAGAACAACCAAGTGATATCCGTGAAACCATGGATGCACCTCTTTCACGAAGTGCAAGTTGACGATTGTGGACCGATGAATCCTTACAAACTCCTGGGGGTTTAGCCTGCCTTCCAGGCTGGATAGCGTTTCACGAATCTCATGTTTGCGAGAAGCGACATGTAGCCGCGCATAGTTGCCTGCGGATTCGATCCATTGGACGTCTCGTGTTTTTACGAAAACAATGCGACCGTTCTCTGTGACCGGCAGAACATCGATGTAGCTATGCCGTCCAGCGACCGCTCGAAAGACGCGTTGAATCATCTCACGGTCGACATTTCCGACAAGGCGCTCTCGTGCCCGAGTCAGGGTTCGCTCGAAGCGAGTTTTGCCAAACGGCTTCAACAGATAATCCAATGCATTGGCATCGAAAGCCCGCACCGCGTATTCGTCGTACGCAGTTACAAAGATAGTTGCGGGCATCAGCTCGACGCCGATCCGATTGACGACAGCGAAGCCGTCCAATTCGGGCATCTGCACATCGAGAAAAACGAGGTCGGGTCTGTCGGCAAGAATCGAACTAACTGCCGATTGTCCATCACCGCATTCCCCCAACACGTGAATATCCGGATGATTCTTGAGAAAGCGGCGGATACTTTGCCTGGCGAGAGGCTCATCATCGACAATCATCGCCGTAATCGGCATCAAACCACCTGAGCCGCGAGTTCATCTGCGGGTTCCGGCAGTAGCCGCACCGGGATGGATATAAAAACGGCTACACCTTGGGGCAAGACGTTATGGATCTCGAACGATTGCCGCATACCGTATAAACGTTCCAACCGTGCAATGGTGTTTGCGATGCCCACTCCGCGAGAGATCAATCGCTCCTGTGTATCGTCCAGAATGCTTGCTCGGTTCTGGATTTCGATTTTCAGCCGCTCCTGATCCACGAAGGCGCGGATAGATATCAGGTCAGGTTGTTTGCGCACTCCGATTCCATGGCGAACAGCATTTTCCACGAGCGGTTGCAGGATCAAAGCGGGCAGAGCACATAATTCTGAGGGCTCATCAATTTGAAAATCGAAACGAAGACGATCTCCAAAGCGGCGCTTCTGAATTGCCGCATAATGTTTCAGAAATTCAATCTCACTGCGAAGCGGTACTTCCTGTTGTTGCAATGCCTGAAGCGAGATGCGTAACAATTCGCCAAGTGAAAGCAGGACTTCTTCCGCGCCTTGGGGATCGTCGTAGATCAACATCGTTGCCGCTTGCAGTGTATTAAACAGGAAGTGCGGCTGAAGCTGAATACGGAGAGCCGTTAACTGCGCCTCCGAAAGCTCTGCTTCGAGCTGCGCCTCCTTTAGCTCACGAAGGCGTGCGTGGTCGTACATCCGATAGATGTGGAATGCCGCAAGGAGCGCCCAATAAGTTAGGAGGCCGATCTGCGTGTGCTGTACGAAGTAGTGCCGGAGCGCGGCAGAAAAAGGCCAGCGACCGGCGTGCGGGAGCCAACCTACGGCGGCTTCGGCAAAAACGCCCAGCCCAGTCAGCAACAAGCTTGCCGCAATGTGGACCGGCAGCGAATATTTCCATGTATGAGAATCGATGTGCCAACGGCGGCCCAGCCAAAGGACGAGCGGCGTGAGCACACCGCAGAGATACGCGCAAGTGACCAGATAATAAGCAAACCGTTCTGGATGGCCCTGGATGGCATCGTAGATGTACCACTGGCTCGAAAATGCGGTGACGGCGAGCGCCCAAACGCTGACAAGCAGCGTGCGCTTGCGTTTGGGCGATGCGGGCCGGCAGGTCACAATCCAAATCTAAACCCGAATACGGGTAGTTGCCAAACAGAGGCGTTCCATTACGATTCGTAACTGCCGGGCTACGATTCATCCCAATTGCTTCGCTCAAATCGCATAGACCGCGGCATGCTGGTTGGCAGATAGGTGTCCAAAAAAAATCGTCATGATTTCACTCTGGAATGATTGTTCGCGATGCCCTTCGCAGCTTCCGCCGCACGCCATTATTTACCGCTGTTGCCATCCTTTCACTTGGCTTAGCGCGGCTGTCCACAGTTCCATGCCGATGTGGCGCCCGCACTTTGAAGGATCAGGACGAGTCACTGGTGGGCGGACGAGCAGCCGGTTCTAAGCGAGATCAGCGCGAACTATTTCGCTACGCTCGGCGTGTCGGTTCTCGCCGGATTCGTACCTGCCTTGCGGGCCAGCCCGGTCGATCCCACAAGCGCGCTCCGATATGAGTGAAAGTTCAAGATTCCGCTCCCTGGCGGTCGCGGCTCTGTTGGCATCGCAGGCACTCTGGGCGCAGGATGTTCTGACCTGGCACAATGACAACGCGCGGACAGGGCAGAATCTTACCGAGAGAGTTCTTACTCTCAAGAATGTAAATCCGAAAACGTTCAGCAGGCTGTTCGTCATTCCTCTGGATGGAAAAGTCGACGCACAACCGCTCTACGTCCACCGGCTCGAAATCCCGCACCGAGGTTCGCGGAATGTGCTTTTCGTGGCCACAGAACACGACAGGCTGTACGCATTTGATGCCGATACGGGAGAGCAATTCTGGCATGCCCAGTTGCTCAAGAACGGAGAAAAGCCTTCAGACGACCGAAATTGTGGCCAGATCACCCCTGAAATCGGAATCACCTCCACGCCTGTAATTGATCGGCAGCTCGGTCCGCACGGGACAATTTACGCCGTGGCGATGAGCAAGGACCAGGCAGGCCGCTATTTTCAACGGCTGCATGCGCTCGATCTCCAAACTGGAGAAGAAGAGTTTGGCGGACCGGTCGAGATTCTAGCAACATTTCCAGGTGCGAACGCGTTCGATCCGAAGCAATATGCAGAGCGAGCTGCGCTTCTGCTGATTAACGGCGATCTACACCACTTGGACGTCGCATTGCGACCATAACCCTTACAACGGCTGGATTATCGGCTACGACGCGCGAACGTTGAAACAGACTGCCGCTCTTGACATTACGCCGAATGGTGAAGAAGGTGCAATCTGGCAGAGCGGCGCGGGGCCTGCAGCCGACCCGCAAGGCTACATCTATCTGCTGGCTGCGAACGGAACCTTCGATACTGTATTGAACTCGAATGGATTTCCTTCGCGAGGCGATTTCGGCAACAGTTTTCTGAAGATATCGGCGCACGGCCGCACGCTCTCGGTCGCCGATTACTTCACGATGTTCAACGTAGTGAAGGAAAATGGCACCGATGGCGATCTGGGTTCGGGCGGCCCCATGGTTCTGCCCGATATGACGGATGCCTCAGGAAGGACCTGGCGATTGGCGGTGGGAGCCGGGAAAGACCATTTCGGCGGCGGCAACAAGTTCATCACGCCGATGATCGCCAATGGGAAGGTCTATGTCGGAACCACAAACGGCGTGGGAGTGTTCGGTTTGTTCTAGGAACGAGCGATGCTACAAGACGTCAAGAGAGATATTTGTTACGGAACAAGAGCACTCGTCCACAATCGCGGTTTCGCGAGCATCGCGCTCATCACGCTCGCTGCGAAAACGCCACTCATTGAGCGATCGGCCGTTCGCCAAACGCCGTACGAAATCGACCGACATCCTGTAACGGAATACCCGAAGCGCACAAGGGGCAGCTGGCTGCACGCCACAGATTATTTGGAAGAGCGGCGATAGTTTCCAGTGCCACGCCCTTGGTTACCGCAAATTCCGCGGCTGCGGCCCCTAAAACCAGCAAAGCGCCGATTGCAACCACGATTGCCCCGCTCTGTTCCAGATCTTCGAGTGTGCCACGCATAGCCGAACCGGCTTTGATCACATCGTTGACAATCGCAACACGTTTCTTCCGAACGATACAGCGAAGAGCGTCAGGAAGCCGATACCCCGCTTGAAAGAATTCTTCCTTTGTCCGTCGCGCGAAACGTTCCGAGTAGGAGAATTGGACATTCAATTCAGAGGCAACCAGAAGTCCGACGAAAGCTCCTTCGATCAAAGGTCCGCAGACGACCTCAGCCTCAAACGGTAACAAGCGGTTAGCGAGTTCAGCAGCCAGCGGGCGCAGCAAGCCAGGTCTTAGGCTCAAGAGTTCGAGGTCGAGCCAAAGGTCGCCATGGTGGCCCGACTCCAACAGAAAATGACCTTTCCTAGCCGCGAGTAAGCGAAGGACATCGTCCTGCACGGTTGCCCCTTCCGGACACTCTTCCAGGAAGAATTTTTATCGAGCGCAGACACCACTTGTTGGTAGAATCCAAGATCAAGTTTCCATACCGGCGAGGTCGTTATCTTTCGTCTCTCGGATCGCGAGCACCCCTAGGAAGGTGAGTACTGCCGATGCAGACAGATAGTACCCAACGTAGCGGAGTCCGTAAGTCTTGGCAAGCCAAGTAGCGATATACGGCGCGAGCGAGGCGCCCAGAATGCCGGCCAAGTTAAAAGCGAGCGAGCTACCCGTGTAGCGCACCGATGTTGGGAAGAGTTCGGAGACAAGAGTGCCAAGAGGTCCGTAGGTGAAGCCCATTAACGATAGGCCCAACGCCATCATCACCACAGCCCCGCTGGGGCCAGCAAGAAACATTGGCGCCATCAATAAGCCGAAAATGAAGATCGCCACGGTGACCGAGAGCATGGCAAGACGGCGTCCTCTCTCCGCCAAAACCGCAGAAATCGGAATGGTCAATGCGAAAAAAGAGATGTCGAACAATTGCATGAGCAGGAACTCGCCGCGACTATAGCCAAGCGCGTTGGTACCCCACGACAGCGCAAACACCGTCATCAGGTAGAACAGAACAAACGTTGCGAGACACAACAGGATGCCTGCCAGCAGGGGTTTGGCATGGTCACGAAAAACGTTGAGCATGGGCAATTTCACCTGCTTGCCTCGGCTCAGAGCTTCTCGGAACACGGGAGTCTCCGTAATGGTCAGCCGCACGTAGAGGCCAAGAAAAACCAGCACAGCACTCGCCAGGAAGGGAAGGCGCCAGCCGAAAGCGAAGAACTGACTGTTAGTGAGGTATCGCGAGAGTAGGAGGAAGACGGCGCCCGAGAGAAAAAATCCGAGCGGGGCTCCGAGTTGCGGAAACATGCCATACCAGGCGCGCTTATTGGGAGGTGCATTCTCGATCGCCAAGAGCACTGCGCCACCCCACTCACCGCCAAGTCCGAGCCCTTGGCCAAATCGGCACGCTGCCAGAAGCAGTGGCGCGGCAAAGCCAATCGTGTGATAGGTAGGCAACGCTCCGATGGCGACAGTGGATACGCCCATGGCTGACAGTGCGACGACCAACGTTGTTTTGCGGCCAACCCGATCGCCAAAATGACCGAAGAGCGCTGAACCAATTGGCCGTGCGAAAAAGGCGATCCCAAAGGTTGCCAATGAAGCGAGCGTGGCGGCGGCCGGATCCGATGGGGGAAAGAACAAGCGCGGGAAGACGAGCACCGCCGCGGTGGCGTAAATGTAGAAGTCAAAGAACTCAATGCTCGTGCCAACCAGGCTCGCAAACAGAACCTGGCGCGGCGTGTTGACAGGGATGTCGGTGCTGAATGGCGTCGTGCTCATCGAATCTCCAATATCCAGTGGACCGCGCCTCCAAAACTTGGCCCGGCCACGGCTTTCAATGAACCATCATTCAAGATCGGCGTTACCTCCGAAGAATGGTGATTGGCGGAATATAGACCGACCATATCCAGAATGTGGATGTATTCGAGTATCGCAAGGTCCGCGATTGCACAGAAGTACAATCTCCTCTGATGTAGCGGTCAACCCAATCGTAACTGTGTGTTGTACTTTGGTGAGGCGTAGCTAATTTCTTATCGATCCATTGTGAGCGCTTCGAATCCGGTTGAAATCGATTCCGAGCTTCCGCCGCTACGCTGGCGGGAGACAACCACTGCGCAACGACGGACGGTGCTGGCGGCGAGCCTCGGCTGGATGCTGGACGCCTTCGATGTCATGCTCTACTCGATTGTGCTCGTGACGCTCATGCGCGAGTTCGGCATGGACAAGAAGGCGGCCGGGCTACTCAATACTCTCACTCTCGTCGCCTCCGGGATCGGTAGCTTCGTTTTCGGGCTGCTCGCCGACCGTTTTGGCAGGAGGCGCATGCTGAGCACGAGTATCCTCACCTATTCGGTGTTCACTTTCACTTGCGGACTCTCGACGAGCGTCGTAGCGCTGGCGGTGTTCCGGTTCCTGTTAGGTTTGGGAATGGGGGGCGAGTGGAACACCGGCGCAACACTGGTTGCCGAGACCTGGCCCAGCGCCTGGCGTGCACGCGCGATGGCGATTGTGCAAAGCAGTTGGGCCATTGGATACGCACTAGCCGCTGTCGTAGCGGGCATCGTGATGGCGCGCGGCAGCTGGCGCTGGGTATTCTTCATTGGCGTTCTTCCGGCGGCCCTCATTTTTTGGATTCAACACGACGTGCCGGAGCCCGACCTGTGGCGAAGCCACAAACAAGCCGCAAGGCTCGCGCCAGGTGAGACCAGGACGCTATGGCGGAAGTCGATGGCGAGCCTGTTTGCTCTGCTCAGCATGAACACGTTCGGGATGTTCGCCTGGTGGGGCTTATTCACATGGGTGCCCGCGTACCTGGCTCTACCAGTCAGCAAAGGCGGCCGCGACTTCGGCCAACTCGATTTCACGTCATTTCTAATCATTTTGAACTTGTGCGGGATGTTTCCTGGATATCTACTGTTCGGCGTGCTGGCGGATAAGTTGGGAAGGAAGCGCACAATCGTGACATACCTCGCACTGGCCGCCTTGTCCGTTCCCGCGTTTGCGGCTGCGCGCCGTCCTGGCTTGATTCTGTTGACTGCGTCGATAACCGCATTTTTCGGGACGGGCTTTTTCACGGGCTCGGGCGTTATCGGCTGCGAACTGTTCCCAACACCGATTCGCGCCGCCGCGCTGGGCGTTTCCTACAACGTGGGCCGTGGGATCAGCGCGTTTGCACCGTTAATGATTGGAGTAATCGGAGAGGCACACGGATTGACATGGGGCTTTGCTCTCTGCGGGATCGCGTTCGCGTTTGCAATGTTCAGCGCGCTGTTTTTGCCTGAGACAGCAGGAGTACGGCTGCGTTGATTACGCGGGTCGGTCCGGACTTACGGTTTAGCGGGAGAGAGGCTGTCGGAGGAGTTAGGCTCGTTGTGGTCCTTGTGCAGGAATTTCCTCTTAAAATCGGGCCAGTACTCTTTCAAAATGTTTGAAACGAGGTCGGTGCCCACCGCAGTTCCCCATTTCGTAAGATTGTCGGAGACATCGCGGGTATTTGGATAGTACGCGTTAGAAATGGCCGTGCCGACTGCATTCCCAACGATCTCTGAATAGTTGAATTCATGTCCTCCTTTGTCTTTTCGAGTCCAGAAGATCTGCGCAACAGCGCCGCCTATCCGGTGCTTGGCGCTCCCGCTCTCGATGCGAAAATAGCGCGGATCCTCGTGAAGCATCGTAGGGAAGATTGCCTCTGTCATGAAATTCCCTATAAATTGATCGGCATACGCAGTGCCGAAGTAGCGGGCGTAGCCCGCCACGCCCTGTCCAAACGCCGGCTCTGAAGCTTCGATTTGCGCAAGACCAGCGAAGGCACCTGCGAGAAGGGCAATATTCCAACCGATCGAATCCTGTGCGGCGATCTTAAACTTCTGCCCGGGGGTAATGGGCGAATAAACCGCCATAGCACCGGCTGTTCGGTAGTTGGGCAATACACCAAAAATCCGCTTGTCTTGTGGGCCGGGCGGGTTGTTCTGTGGTGTTTTTGGCGTGCCTGGCATAGGTTGTGGAGGCTCGCCGGTCGGAGGAGCCTGCTGACCGGATGGCGTCGGGGCTTGCTGGCACAGCAATAACCCGGAAAACGAACAAGAAAGAGTCAAACTCCAAACAATCGAGTTGCGTAATACACCACGGGCGCGCGCTTTAGAAAGCCTGTGATTCGTTGGCATGCCTGAAATGAAATATTCTGTTCATCGAGTTCTATCTGCGTCGGGGCAGGGGAGGAACGCCCGCGCCTCTCTGCTTGGATGGTACCGTCGCCGCAGAGGTTTCGGAAACAATTCCCGAAATGACAATAGATCAGATTCGAAAAGCTTGCTAAATTTCCTTAAGCAGCCACTTTACAGCTCGCGTTTGCAGTTCGAAGTATTCGGGAACCCACATAGCGTGAATCGTGTGTCCGACCGCTGTAAACACCACGCGACCGCTTCCGAACTCATAGGCCCAGCCGGATATCGATTTGGCCCCCAAGTTCTCGAATTCCAACCCGTCAATGTTTTCGGCTTCCAAAATAATGTTCTTTGGATCTTTGTCATAAGTGACGAAATGCTGCTCGTCGTTTACAAAAAAGTCCTGAATGCCTTGCGTGATCGGATGATTTTTATCGACTACCCGTACTCGAAATGGACGCAACGGAGGATGACCGATGTAGGCGCCGCCCATCACGTCCCTATAGTTCTTTGAACTTAAGGAGATATGGCTCGAGTTGTGAAGCCCGTAAAATCCATTCCCGGCCATTACAAATTCCTTCAGAGCTGCACCTTGTTCTTCCGTCATCCAGGACTGAGGAGTGGCTTTCGGAAACTGCTTCGAATTTTCAAGATCGCCCTCGTAGGCCGTGTAGGCATCCGGGCCCAGATACCCGTCAGGCCAAATCATGCCATCGCGTAAACAAACGAACAACTGATAGTTCTTAAGAAGATTGCGTAATGGTTGATCGTATTGAATTGTGTAATCGACTGCCACGCCGGCCTTCTTAAATACTTTGTCTAAGCTGACACGGATGTAATCCGCATTGTGATAACGATCGCCGATCAAAGCAAGAACGCGGGCACGTCCACTCTGCGCAGTCTTTGCACTGGACTGCGAGTGGCTCGAAGTAGCGGAGAGCAGCCCTGCAAAGCCGGCTCCAGCAGTTGTGCGTGCCTTCCGGAAAAGCACTCGCCTTGAAAAATCGGTAATTCCTGACCTCATTTGAACCTCGCGGCATAGCGATTATACAGTTCGGCGATGGCGTTCAAAAACTGCCTGTTACGATTGCCTAAAGCGATTAAAATTGGGAATCCTTACATGAAGGCTCTAAAAATATCAGGCCTGCTAGTCGGATTGACTATACCGTTGCTTGCGAGCGAACCGCTGGCCCAGCGAATAGGCCACACCGACCCGAGCAAGTACAATCGCAGCCGCTCACATAGTGGAGCCGGCGAAATGGCGTGCGAGTTGCTTGTTCCTCCCACCGCTTTGGACACGAACCTAAACTTCTTGCACCGTTGTCAGATCTTGCCTGGAGGTGGTGTGGGACACCATTTTCACAATCGATGCGAGGAGATGTTCATCATCCTAAATGGTGCAGCCGAATTTACGATCGACGGGCGTACGTCGTTGCTGAAGGGGCCGGTCGGCGCTCCTTGCGTCATGGGTCATTCACATGCCATTTACAACCCGACCGATAGGCCCGTTGAATTTATAAACATCAACGTGTCCGCGGTCAAAGGGCGGTATGACGCCTTCAATCTGAACGATTCTCGTGTCGGGGCTCCAAAGGATCTCATTCCTGTTTTCATGACCATGCGGCTCGATAAGGAGCAGCTTCATGCAATGCCGAATTACCACGGCGGGCAAGGCTCCGCGATGTATCGAAGGGCACTTGGCCCCGAAGTGTTCTTGACGAATTGGGCATATGTGGATCACGTCGTCTTGCCCTCAGGAACTTCGGAAGGCCGTCACAGGCATCGAGGCGTTGAGGAAATTTATTACGTCATGGACGGCGACGGCGAAGTGCAGCTGAACCTCGAAACGGCTTCTATTCACACTGGCGACGCCGTTCCGGTGCGCATCAATGAAATCCACTCGGTTCGGAATGCCGGCTCGCGAAACCTGGAGCTTATGGTCATGGGTATTGCAACACAAAAAGACGTCCTTGATACTGAAGAAGTGAAATGATTGCTTCCGATCTCGTAGACATCAGAAACTTTAAGCGATGTCAAACAGCAAAACGGTATAGTCCTTAGTTGTCAGCGTGTTCTCAATCAACGGCCAGAGTTTTTTATGAATTGCTGAGGCTACCCAGGCCTTTCGCTGCTCTTCGCTCTCATATGTCAGCACGAACCTGTAATTCATTCCTTGCGGAGCGTTACCCTGTAAGGCCGAACGCAGCTTGAGCATTTTCACATCTATATATCCGGGATGTTTTCTGGCAGCGGGACGGAACTGAGTCTTAAAGATATGGAGCATCTCTGTCTCTTTCGACGGATCGACCGAAAGATTCACGTGTAGCTCGATCGGATGAGCGGATGTGGCCGCTTGGAGGGAACACGAACCAGCACCGACGAGCGAACCGGCTCCCGCTAACATTGTCTTGAGATAAGTTCTGCGTTGCATTTCGCCTCGTTGATTATTGATAAAGCGCACGCTGGCCTGCTACCGAGAGCTTGATTCGATACAAGCCCGTCCGCGCGGTGATATAAAGCGATTTACCGTCATCTCCCCAATTGCAATTCGCAGGTGTTTCCGGCGGCTTGATGGTACCTAGATGCTTTCCATCGGGCGAAAAGACCCAAATGCCGCCAGGGCCGCTGCAATAGAGATTTCCCTGGGAATCCACCTTCATCCCATCCGGCAAACCGTCTTCTTTTTCCGAAGTAACATCGTAGAATACCTTGCCGTTCTTGACCGTTCCATTCGGCTCGACGTCATACCGCATCCACACCTTGTGGTTCTCGTCAGAATTCGCGATATAGAGTGTCTTTTGATCGGGAGAGAATGCGATGCCGTTCGGCCGAGTCAAGTCGCGTATGACTACCTGCACGTTTCCTTTCGAAAAGCGAAACACTCCATTGAACTTCAATTCCTTAGCAGGATCGGCATCCCCTTTGTCCAATCCATAGGGAGGATCGGTGAAATAGAGTGAGCCGTCGTCTTTGTAGACCAAGTCGTTGGGGCTATTGAAACGTTTCCCCAAATATCGTTCGACAACCGGGGTAATCGTCAGATCTTTTGTGACTCGAACGATTCGGCGGTTCGTGTGCTGGCATATCAGAACGGCTCCTTCTTGATCCGCGACTTCACCGTTCGGGCCGATAAATGCTCCAGGAGGTGCGCCATTTTTGATCCCGCCCGCATTTTCCAGGATGACCTGCACCTTTCCGTCCGGAGACCACTGACGCACGACGTTGGCCTGCACATCGCTGAACCACAGATAGGGGCCTTCGGGGCGCCAGATTGGGCCTTCGGTGAATTGAAAGCCGCCTGCGAGTTTCTCGATGTGAGCATCTCGCGGAACAAGAGCATCGAACGCCGGATCGAGCCGCACGATGCTTCCTACCGTGTTTCCGCCGCTTTCTACCGATTTCGATTCCGATGAAGGAGGGGCTGCAGGCTGCCTTGAGCATGCGGCGGTCAAAATAGCAGCCCGAAGAACAAAGGATGCTTTCCTAAGCATGGGTGTTGACAGTTTACAAGAACTCGTTGATGAAATATTTCTTATCCGGGTCGCTTACCGGGCCTGAGGCTTTTTGTTTGCCAGGCCGATCACCATTGGCGCATACAATTCCTCAACGTACTGCTTCAACATTCGACCTGTGCCAAAATTGGGAGCCACGGTGCGAATCGCCTCTCGTACCATGCTCAGCCAGCGTCTCGGTATTCCGTTGGCATCGCGCTCATAGAAGCTTGGTACAACCTCCTGGTCTATAACCCGATAGAGCGCTTCTGCATCTGCCGCGTCGGCGTCTGGATTCTGATTGCTAACTCTCCCGTCGATAAGCCAACCATTCGCTCCTGTGAAGCCCTCTTGCCACCATCCGTCGCCTACACTGAGATGGATCACACCGTTCATTGATGCCTTCATGCCGCTCGTTCCGCTGGCTTCAAGCGGCTTACGAGGAGTATTCAGCCATACATCGCACCCTTGGACAAAGAAGTGCGCTACGTGAAGATCGTAGTCGTCCACAAACGCGATGCGCCCGCCGAACGCCGGATCCATGGCTCGTTTGTAGACACGCTGGAGATGGTGCTTGCCAATATCGTCCGCGGGATGCGCCTTTCCGGCAAACACGATCTGCACCGGATAACGCGACGAATTCAGGATCTCTGCCAACCGTTCTGCGTCGTTGAAAATTAGCTCCGGACGTTTATAGGCGGTAAATCGGCGTGCAAATCCAATGGTTAGCGCTTCCGGGTCAAGCAATGTGCCGCCGGCGACCACTTGAGCTGGACTTACACTCTGCTCGACCCATCGCAAACGCGCTCGTTCGCGAACAAACGCGATCAGGTAAGCTCTCAGTGCTCGCCGCGCGGCCCACAGTTCTTCGTCCGGGATGGAAAGAATTGCAGTCCAGACGTCTGACTCGTCTCTGCGCTCGCGCCAATCGTGATCTAGGTATCGATCAAAGAGATCTGATATCGTGGGGGCCACCCACGTCAAGATGTGGACGCCGTTCGTCACAGCTTTCACGGGGTCGCTGTCGGCATTCTTTGCCCAGATCGAAGCCCACATGGATCTGGTCACCTCGCGATGTGGTTGGCTCACGGCGTTGACTGCACCGGCTGTCCGAAGAGCCAGGGCGGTCATGTTGAAAAGCGGTCCTCCGCCGTTGTCGTAAGTTCCCAGACCCAGGAAGTCGTTGCGATACGATCCCAGAGCAGTCCAAGATGCGCCGAAATGATTTTCAACAAGTCGGAACGGGAAGGCGTCGTGACCCGCAGGGACAGGGGTATGAGTGGTAAAAATAGTTGTCGCACGCACCTCCTGCAATGCGCCGGCAAAACTCTCGCCTCCTTCTATAAGCGCCCTTAACCGCTCGAGCGCTACAAATGC
>JBAUZG010000414.1:0-10526 GCA_049585195.1 Bryobacteraceae bacterium
GCTTCCGGAAGAAGCGAAGAAAGAGGTTGAGCGCGAGCTGGGGCGGCTAGAACGCTTGCCGGCACAGTCTCCCGATCACCATGTGACGCGGACCTGGGTGGAGTTTGTCCTGGAGCTGCCCTGGAACAAGTTAGCCGAGGATAATCTCGACATCAATCATGCCCGAGAGGTCCTCGATAACGACCATTACGGACTGAAAGAGATCAAGGAGCGCATTCTCGAGCACCTGGCTGTTCTGAAGCGAAATCCGCAAGCGAAGGCTCCGATTCTGTGTCTGGTTGGGCCTCCAGGAGTCGGGAAGACTTCGTTGGGACAATCGATTGCGCGGGCGCTCGGGCGGAGGTTTGAGCGGATGAGTCTCGGGGGCCTGCATGATGAAGCTGAATTGCGCGGCCACCGGCGAACGTACATCGGCGCGATGGCAGGACGCTTGATGCAGGCCATCAGGCGGGCCGGCGAGAAGAATCCAGTGCTGATGCTCGACGAAGTTGATAAGCTAGGGCGCGATTTTCGCGGCGATCCGGCGGCGGCGCTGCTCGAAGTGCTCGATCCGGAGCAGAACAAATCATTCCGCGACAACTATCTCGACATGGCCTTCGACCTTTCGAAGGTACTGTTCGTGACAACCGCGAACACGCTCGATACTATTCCCCAACCGCTGCTCGACCGTATGGAAATCTTGCGGTTATCGGGTTACAGCGAGGAAGAGAAGCTTCAGATCGCGAAAACATATCTGATACCGCGGCAGTTGAAGGAGACGGCTCTGACGGCTGAAGAAATCGAATTCACCGCTGAAGGGATTCAGGCGATTATCCGCAGTTACACGCGCGAAGCGGGATTGCGGCATCTGGAGCGCGGCATTGGCCGTGTGGCTCGCAAGATCACGCTGCAGATCGGTGAAGGTAAAACGGGGAAAGTAACCGTGGTTCCCGATCTGCTCGGCGATTTGCTGGGCCCCGAAGTCTTCTCGCAAGAGGAGATGCGAAAGGTGCTTCCAGCAGGTGTGGCAACGGGCCTGGCGTGGACCGAAGCGGGCGGCGATGTGTTGTACATCGAAACGACGCTGCTTCCCGAAGGCAAGGGATTCACGATGACTGGGCAGCTCGGCGAGGTGATGCAGGAATCGGCGAAAATCGCTCAGAGTTACATTTGGGCGCATGCTGCTGAACTCGGTATCGACCCGAAGCTAATTAAAGATAACGGCGTGCACGTCCACGTGCCGGCGGGCGCGATCCCGAAAGATGGTCCGTCAGCAGGCGTGACGATGACGACGGCGATGGCTTCGCTTTACACCAAACTGCCAGCGCGCAGCGATACGGCGATGACCGGCGAGGTAACGCTGACCGGACTGGTTCTGCCGATCGGCGGCGTGAAGGAGAAGGTGCTCGCGGCACGCCGGGCTGGGATCAGACGCGTGATTCTACCGGTAGCAAACAAGAAGGACTTGCGCGAATTGCCGGATCATGTCCGCTCGGAGATGGAATTCAAGTTTGCCGAGCGCGTCGAGCAGGTGCTCGAGCTGATGATTCCAGGGCTGCAGATGAGCCCGCTGGCGCTTGCAAGCTAGGCGTAGCCGCTTAGTCTTGATTGAATGGGCCGGGAAAATTTCCCGGCCCATTTTGCTGCGCAATTGACTGAGTAGGAATTTGGATTCATACTGAATAGTATGAAAATAGGCGAGCGGGGCCAGGTAACGATCCCCAAGGAGATTCGGGATAGGTTCGGCTTGCGAGCTGAGACGGAAGTTGAGTTTCACGTCTCTAACGGAGCGATTGTGCTGCGAAAGGCGCCAAGAAAGCTCAATCTTGGCAAGTGGAAGGGCAGGTGTAAGAAAAGCTTGGCTGAGCTAGGCTATTCATCGGCTGATGAGTTCATAGAAGATATTCGGGGGCGATGATCACAGCGATTGACACCAATATATTCCTGGATATTCTCATACCCAACGAGAGATTCTACGAAGTTTCGTCGCGAGCTCTCGAGATCGCGGCAACACAGGGTTCTCTGGTCGTTTGCGACTTAGTCTATGCCGAGCTTTGCGTTCATCTCTCTTCTCAGAGAGAATGTGATGCATTTCTCGACGCTAATGAGATCCGCGTGGAATCGCTGACACGTGAATCGCATTTCATGGCTTCGAGGGCGTGGCGAATATACCGAAAGCAAGGTGGCCGGAGGACGCGCATTCTAGCCGATATGCAAACCGGAGCGCACGCGCAAGGCCAGGCGTCGCGATTGCTCTCGCGCGACCGCGGATTCTATAGAAAGCTCTTTCCAAAGCTGGAGCTCATCGATCCGTCGATTTGAAAAACGGGCGATCCGGATTGCCCTTCTACGGCAAATACACCTCCAACCGCACCGAGTACGTTACCGATTGCCCTGGCTTCAGCCGCACCATTCCCGTGTCCTTGCCTTTCCATTCTTTGCCGAATGGGTCGCCCCAATTAAATTGCGGTTCGAACGCGACGAACTGCTTGTCGATCGGAGAGTACGCCTGAAAGGCAGTGATCTGAGGCGAGAGACCCATGACACGGACGGCGTATTTGGCCGCGGGGTCGATGATTTCGGCTGTGGCATGGCCGCTTGCGTCGCGATCGAGATCCACGAAGCAATCGTCGTAAGAATTGTTGTCCAAGGCGAGGCCGCCGGGTTTGTCGAATGCGTATTTGCCGGTTAGCGGCACAAGCTTTCCGGTCGGGAACACATCGTCATAATTGTTCACGACAACCAGCATCTTGGCTGGAATATAGAGGCGCGCCTGTTCGCGCTGGCCGCTGGGTAGGGCGAAGTAAGGATGCCAGCCCACGGAGATTGGCTCGTCCTCGTTCCCCGTGTTTGTCACGGTAACCGTGAAGCCGAATCCCTCCGCGTCAAGCGTGGCTTTGACGGCGACATTTGATTTCGAAAGCCAATGTCCGCCGAAATCGCCCGCATCGAGCGTGCCTTCGAGGGTCGCTTCGCTATCGGCGGAGTGAAGCGTCACGTTCTCGAACGCTTTGTTGAGAATCAGGCCGTGCATCGAGTGGACTTCGGCATGGGGCTTCTTACCTCTGGAGTTTGCCGGCAGGCTGACTTGCTTGCCGTAGATGGTTGTTTCAATCGACTGCTTGTCGGGCGACAGCTTTCCGCGAATACGGTTTGCGAAAGGAACCAGAATTGCGCCACCTGCGCGGAACGAACCGTTGCCGAACTGGTCGTCGCCGCTGCCATTCATGAGCTGGCTGGCCTGATCGAGCGGCGGAGCAACAAGCATGTTGATTACGCCCTTTCCTGGCACGTAAGCGGTGATCTGAAAGGTGTTCATGCCGCGTCCAGGAAGGATATCCGCGCTCAGGATCGCGGGCTTTGTCGTATCGGCAGGCTGCGGCTGGCTCAGGCGGACTGCTTTTTTGCCGCCCACAGTTACATCAGTTTCCGCGGCCGAGAAGCGCGGCGGGGGCGCCTTTTGTGCCTCAGGGGGTTTCGAAGTGCAACTGATGCCAAGTACCGCCAGCGCGACTACGGCGCTCAAGTTCGCTCTCATAGTGTCGTGTGTCCTTGTTGCGAATTAGTACCCAGCGATGATATCGCGAGGGCCGGTTTGAGGCGGGATGGTCAGGAGGATAGAAAGTGCACGGCCTGAGGCGGGAATTCGATGCGCAGGGCGCGGCTGGCGCGCCACTCTTGAAGCTCGCTTTCGCGCACTTCCGCGCTGAGGCCGCCCTCGAATTCCAAGCGGACGCCGTGAACGGTCGCAGTTTCGCTTCGCCACTCGAGCACAAGCTGGTTGCTTTCCGGTTCGGGCGGATAGGGTAGCACCTTCAGATCGCCGCGCCGGACGCAAAGCCATCCGCGGTCTCCGCGCAACTGCCCGGGTAAGTACCGCGTCTCTATCTCCTGATTGGCGAGCCTGATCCGGCTCAGATCCCGCCCCGGATCGAGATAGACGATCTCGGCAGGCACCACAACATGGATGCCAAGCAGGCGTGCAACTTCGAGCGAGGCGGGTCGCGCAATTACATCCTCTTTCCTGCCCGATTGGAGGCAGTGGCCATTCTCGAGGAAATACAAATTACCGGCAAGAGAGAAACATTCTTCGATGTCGTGGGTGACGATGACGATGGGAGCTTTCAACCGTTCTCTCGCGCGGCGAAGGATATCGTAGAATGCTTCGCGCAGCTGTAAGTTGAGCCCACGCGCCGGTTCATCGAGGAGCAGCAGGCGCGGGCTGCCCAACAATACGCGCGCGATCGCGACTCGCTGCTTTTGGCCGCCCGAAAGTTGATGCGGCATTCGGTGAACTAGTTCGGCTAATTCGAAAGCCTCGAGCAGATCGTTCATGGTCCGCTGCTGTTCCAGCCGGCTCAAGCGCGGCCGCGGCATCGATTGCGCTGCAAATTTCAGATTCTCCCGGACGCTCATGTGGGGAAAGAGGGTGTGATCCTGGAAAATGTATCCGCACCGGCGCTTGTGCGGAGGCACATGCACTTTCGCCTCGGCGTCAAAGAACAACTGATCCTGAACCAGAATTCGGCCTTTGTCGGGCCGGGCGAAACCAGCAAGACAATTCAGCGTCAGCGTCTTCCCAGCGCCGCTGGGTCCGAGAATGACCGTCACCGCTGAATCGGACTGCAAATGAATGTCGAGCTCGAATGCAGAACCCATGCGCGAAGGCGGCAACTTCTTGACGATGCGCGCGTCAATCATCGAGCAGCATCAGGCGGCGTTGGGCCACGACCGCCGGACTGCCCGGTTAGCGGGCCAGAGAATCGCAATCGCCGTGAGGGAAACCACAAGCACCAGGATGCGCGCTAGTCTTCCGTTTCCGCTTTCCACGGCATCGTAGATCGCGACCGACAGTGTTTGCGTTCGCCCCGGAATGTTTCCCGCCAGCATGATGGTCACTCCGAAATCGCCCAACGACCGCGCAAACGACAATGCCGCGAGCGCCGCAATCTGATTGGCGACCAAGGGCAAGGTTACCCGAAAAAATGTCCGCAATTCCGAGGCGCCCAGGCTGCGGGCGGCATGCTCGTAACGGAGGTCTACGCTTTCAAGCGCAGCTCGGGCGGTCTTGATAAACAGCGGAGCGGAGTGAAAGATTGCCGCAACGACTGCTGCCTGCCAAGTAAAAACCAATGGTGAACCGAATACCAGCTCATACAACCTGCCGAGCGGCGACGATCGGCCGAGCAGCACCAGCAAGTAATAGCCAAGAACCGTAGGTGGGAGCACCAAGGGCAGCGTAATGAGGGAATCGAGCAGATTCTTGCCGCGAAAAGAGTAACGCGAAAGCAGGTAGGCCGCGGCCGTGCCCACACAAACCACTAAGATGGTGGCAAGCGCGGCAACGCGCAGACTGAGCCATAAAGGAAACCAATCGACATTGGAACTCGAGCCCATCTCGCGGAAACTAAACAAGTATAGCGGTTGATGTCAGTGTTCCGATTCATTCGCGGATAGAGGCTTGCCTTAGGCTACTCGATAGTGGTACGTCTAGCAACAACGATGCCCAAGACATCTAGCATCATGAAAGTAGCAGGGCTCAGCTTCGTAGGATTCTGTGCCGTATCGCTCGCGGCGGATAAGGCGAGTTTAGCGCCCGCGATGGCGCAAGTGGCCGGATTTTGCGGGGCCTTTGTCGGAGCGCTCGTCGGCCGTGGACGGGCAAAGCGGCGAAGCACCGCGGAAGCGCCAGGGGAGAAGGGCGAACTGCCCAAGAACGGCTGATCGGCCGTTTGTTTCATTGAGGAAACAACTGACGATCAAAGATTCCCAAGACCACTCGGTTGGAAAAAAGCCGCTCCTCTGGAAAACACGCGGAAGACCGCTCCCTCGCGGTCGCGGCTCGGTTCCGGGCTTGCGGCCTTTCATGAGCTTTGGTGGCCCGCAGGGCCATGGGGATCTCCCTCGCGGTCGCGGCTCGGTTTGGGATGCCCTTGCATACAAATCGGCTGCGTTTCTCGATGCGCATGCGGTCATAATGGGCGTTTTGCACCACGAACCAGTCAGGAGAATGAATGTCGCCGCTTTTTCGGCTTTTATCTGCTTTGGCAGTCGTTTTAATTTGCGGGCTCGACGCGCTTCCACTCCGATCGCAAGTTCTACAGAGTAGCGATCTTTACCGGTTCCGCTCGGTGGGCGAGGTCCAATTCTCGCCGGATAGCCGGCGGATTGCGTACACAGTGACGATGTACGACCGGCCCGGACGCCCTTATTCGCAGATCTGGATTATGGAAGTGGCAAGTGGGAAGTCGATACGGCTGGGTGGCGAAAAGGAAGCTACATCGAACCCGCGATGGTCGCCGGACAACAAAACGATTGCCTATTTTGGCGGCGAGAACGAACAACATGGGTTGATGGTTGCGCAGGCCGATGGCTCGCAGCCGAGATTTCTTGCGCCTGTATTCGACACGAACTCTCCTTTGCCCGGCCGGGGTGAAGACGTGACATGGTCGCCGGATAGCAAGAACATCGCGTTCATTTCTGCGACACCAGGCCCGGAGACACAACAGGCGGAGGGCGATCCCATGGTAATCACTCGCTATCTCTACAAACCTACCGCCAGCGAGGGATTAACCCATTTCAACGATAACCGGCGGCTGCACATTTTTTCGGTGGATGTTGCTACGAAACAGGCCCGGCAATTGACAAATGGCACGTACGACGAGCACTCGATTGATTGGTCGCCCGATGGGCGCGAGATTCTGTTCGTGTCTAATCACGAACCGAACGCGGACGAATTTTTCAATTACGACGTATTCGCGCTGAAAGTATCAGACGATAGCGTCCGGCGAATCACGGCCACGGAGAGCTGTGAATACACGCCCAGTTGGTCGCCCGACGGCAAAAGCATTGCTTATCTGGGCACAAAGCGTGGACTGACAGACCGCGAGACGACGATGGAGGACACGCACGTCTGGATAATGAAAGCCGATGGAAGCGACCGCCGAGAGATTGGAGCGCGAATCGACAATCGTCAGCACTCGGCTCGATGGGCTCCGGATAGCTTGGGAGTTTACGCCACATATCAGGAGCGAGGCAGCGTTCACCTGGCGCGCTTACCGGTGTCTGGAGGATCGCCAGTAACGGTGATAAGCGGCGTGGGCGTGGTGGGCGATTATTCGCTCGGCAAGCAGGGAGAAATTGCGTATGCTTTCGACACGCCGCAAGATATGGCGCAGCTGTATGTGAAGAGCGGGCGCGCGGCGGGACGGCGGTTAACGTCGCTGAATGCCGATGTGCTCGCCGGGAAGCAGATCGCGCCAGTGGAGCCGTTGACGTTCGCGAGTAATGACAACAAGTTCGAGGTAGAGGCGTTTCTCACGAAGCCCGTCGATATAGCGCCTTCGAGTAAGCACGCTTTGATTGTCAATATTCATGGAGGCCCTCATGGACAGAATGGTCCGGCTTTCAATTTCAAGAACCAGGTTTACGCAGCTAGGGGTTGGGCGGTGTTGCAGGTCAATTATCGAGGTTCGACCGGCTACGGGCAAAAGTTTGCCGACGCCGTTTTCGGCGATCAGGATGGCAATGAAGGACAGGATGTTCTTTATGGGGTGAGCGCGACGATCCGGAGAAATCTATGGATCGATCGGGAACGCATGGGTATTGAGGGCGTGAGTTATGGCGGGCAGCTTAGCGACTGGCTCATTACGCAAACCAACGAGTTTAAGGCAGCGGTGCCGATTGCGGGCATTTCCAATCTCATCAGTTACAACTACATGACCTACTACAATCAGTATGAGGAGATGGAATTCGGCCAATTTCTGCATCAGGGCCGATTGATGGATGAGGCTTGGGAACGTTCGGCGCTCAAGCACGTTGCGGCGGTTCATACTCCGACGATGTTGATGCACGGCGAGAACGATCCGGACGTGCCGATAGCCGAAGCCGAGCAGTATTACGTGGCGCTCAAAGACGTGGGAGTCGAGACGATTTTCGTCCGGTATCCGCGAGAAGGTCACGGACTACGTGAAACCAAGCACGTGGTTGACTCGATCGACCGGTGCATTGATTGGTATGAAAAACACTTCCCCAAGGCCGGCGCCGAGGGCGTCACGAATACTCAGCCTTAGAAGCAAGATGATTCGCCTCTTGTTGCTTAGCTTCCTCGTGCTGGCTCTGGGCGCTCAAGACCAGGTCCAGATCAACACGCCTTATGTGGCGACGCCTTCGCCGGTGGTAGATGCGATGCTCGACCTGGCTCACGTGAAATCTTCCGACTTAATCTACGATCTCGGCTGCGGCGATGGACGCATCGTCATTCAGGCGGCCAAGCGGTACGGCGCGCGCGGCATCGGTGTGGATAACAATCCAGAGCGCATCCGCGAAGCCCAGGAGAACGCGAGACGAGAGGGCGTAGGACAATTGGTTGAATTCCGGCTTGGCGATCTTTATGACACAAACGTTGAAAACGCCACGATTGTCGCGCTCTACCTGCTTCCAGACGTGAATCTTCGTTTGCGGCCCAAGTTGAAGGCGCAACTCAAACCCGGCGCCCGAGTTGTCTCGCACACCTTTGATATGGGCGATTGGAAACCAAAAAAGAAACGAATCGTCAATGGCGAAAAGATCTACCTGTGGACCATCAAAAGGCGGTTTTGGTTTTTTGCGTAACCGGACGGTCTATTTCGCTATGATGCGAAACGATGTTTCGATTGGTTCGATGTTTGGGTCTCGCCGCGGTTGTTTTCGCTGCTCAAGGCCAGTACGTAGACACCGCGGCAAAGCCGCATCAAGGCCGCGCGAACGATCCCGGCGCGGTTGAACTCTTTCGAGATCGCGGGTTCGGGTTGTTCATCCATTGGGGCGTGGATGGATCGCTCGGAGGCGTGATCTCTCACTCTCTCGTCGGCGCTTCACCCGATTTCACGGACCGCTTCTTTGGAACGCTGCCACGCTACTTCGATCCCGGCCAGTACCGTCCCGACGATTGGGCGCGCCTTGCAAAGCTTGCAGGCTTTGAATACGTCATGTTCACGGCCAAGCACCATGCAGGGTTCTGCATGTGGGACACGAAGACTACGGATTTTAGCGTCATGCACACGCCATACGGGAAGGACGTTCTCGGTCCTTTGATCGCTGCATTTAGGAAGCAAGGGATCGCCATCGGCATCTACTTTTCGCCCGACGATTTTTGGTGGCTTTATCAGCATCACATTACGATTAACCGGCATGTTCGAGGAATTTATCCGCAGGATATTCCAGAATTCATGAACTATACGAAGCTCCAATTAAGAGAGTTGCTGACCAATTATGGGCGAATCGATTATATGTTCTTCGACGGTCCGGCGGAACAACTGACCGATTATGCGTGGCAGTTACAGCCTAACCTTGTAATTACCCGCGGCGTGATGGAGACGCCGGAACAGTACACCCCAGGCGTCGCGCTACCTGGACCATGGGAGGGCAATCTGACTATGGGAACGGAGTGGCCTTGGAAGGCGACGAATGAACAATACAAATCGGGAACGGAACTGATCGACACTCTTATTGAAACCCGCGCTAAAGGCGGCAATTTGCTTCTGAACGTAGGCCCGAAGCCCGACGGGACCATTCCTGAGGAACAGGACGCGCGGCTGCGCGAGATAGCGCTATGGAACTTTGTGAACGGCGAGGCGATCAAAGATGTCCGGCCGTGGATTATCACGAATGAAAACAATATCTGGTTTACGAAGCGCAGAGACGCGAATACCGTTTATGCGTTCTTGACGCGAATGGACCCGTGGCGCCTGGGCGATTCTAAAACAGTCACGCTGCGATCTATCAAGACTACCGCGCAAACGCAGATTTCGGTGCTTGGCCAGTCGGATGAGATTGTTGAGTACAAACCGGAAATTCATCCCAAAACGACATGGAGAGAGGATGGGGAGGGCCTTCACGTTACGGCTTACCGCGCGCAGCGTTTATATACCAATAGCCGGTGGCCCGATCCGATCGTTCTGAAGATCACAAATGTCATGTCTGCTCTACGGTGACGCTCGGCCGGCAAGGGAGGCTCCGCGACGCCTTCGCTACAATGAGGTGTTCCGGGGTTAAGTTACTAATGAACGAATTTCGAATTACTCCCCAGGTCCTAATCAATGTTGTTATTGCCGCGAGCCTCGTCCTGCTATTTTCCTCCGCTCCTTTCGGCTTTTTAACGACTATCGGCGGCATTGCACTGCTGTTGATTCTTTTTTCCTACGATCAAGGCGCAAGACGATCGGTCTTTCAAAGCCTGGCATTTTCGGCCGTTTGCGGCTTGTCAGTCGTGCTCGCAGCAGGTATTGGCTTGCAGCGTATGGCGGCTCGGAAAGATTTGGACGTTTGGTTTGCCGGCGTGTGGCTATGCGCGACGGTCGTAGCTATGGCCATTGACCGGGCGCGAATGAGCGCGCGCGCCGCGATAGGAGTTGCTCCTGAGGTGTTTGCGCCGGCTCCGAGGCCGGCAGCTCACCCGGCGCCAGCAACCCGTTACGGCCTCGGTTTAGGTGGCGCAGTTGAGGCCGCACCGCCAGAAGCTACACCCGCAGCGCCACCTCCACCGGTATACACTCCATCTGCTCCGC
>JBAUZG010000415.1:0-25517 GCA_049585195.1 Bryobacteraceae bacterium
CATTCGTGGGCTCCTGCGGCATGGTGGAAGAGGCGGCGCTACGGGCGGCGGACGCGGCGCTTCGGTTGATCGATTTGCGGCAGCATCGCGGAGTGCATCCGCGTTTAGGAGCGTTGGATGTATTGCCTTTTGTGCCGCTGGACGGTTCAACGTTGGAGGAGTGCGTGGAACTGGCGCACCGGGTCGGCGAGCGGATTTGGCGGGAATTGCAGATTCCGGTTTATTTCTACGAGGCGGCGGCGAAACGGCCGGATCGCAGGCAACTGGAAGAGGTACGGCGCGGTGAGTTTGAAACTTTGGTTCAAACGTGTGAAACAGATGTCTCCAAACAGCCGGATGTGGGCGGGCCAGGCTTGCATCCGACGGCCGGTGCAGTGATTGTGGGAGCGCGAAAATTTCTTATCGCGTTCAACATCAATTTGCGAACGGATGATTTGGAAATCGCAAAAGATATTGCGCGGCGGATCAGATCGAGTGGGGGCGGATTGCCAGGCGTGAAAGCGTTGGGACTGCCGCTTGCTTCGCGGGGCATGGTCCAGGTATCAATGAATCTCACGGATTACGAGCAGACAGGATTGGATGTAGTATTCGAGCGGGTGAGAAAGCTAGCAGCGGAACGAGGCGTCACGATTGAAGAGAGCGAGCTGATTGGACTAGCTCCGCGCAAGGCGTGGGAACAGGCGGCTGCCGGGTTTCTGCGAGTGCGCGATTTCGATTCGGACAGAATTGTCGAGAATCGGATAGAGCGGCTGGCATCCGGTGACTAATGGAATCTGATTTGGCCGCGGAAAGAATATGAAGCAATTATTCGCCGTAATTCGCACGCGGGGCGGCGCTTGGCAAGACTCATACACCCTCGAGAGCCAGCGAGATTGGACCGCGCATGCCGCATTCATGGATGCTCTCGAAAAAGACGATTTCGTAGTGCTCGGAGGTCCACTCCCTTGCGGTCGCGGCTCGGAACATCCCGTTCAACTCGACAACACACTTGTCCTACCACGCTCACAAGGGCGCGATGACCATCTCTTGTTTAGGGATGCTGTCAAGCATGGACGTCCCCACTTGCAGGTGCTGATCCATCAGTGTGTGGGGCGTGTGCGCCATCCACTCGGCCAACGAGATGTCCTGGTACTCACGGCTCTTGAACATCTCTAGAAAAATCACATCGGAGTCGCCCGTATTCTCGATGTAATGAGGGTTGGATACAGGAACATATCCCACGTCGCCCTCTTCGAAGTCCATCGTTCGCGCGTCCGAGCTGGCTGTGAAAACGGTCATGCGAGCTTTACCAGTGATGTAATACTGCCACTCATCGGCGTTGGGATGCCAGTGCAGTTCACGAAGACTGCCTGGCTTGATGGTGACGATAGCGGCAGAGATGGGGGTGACCGGGAAGATCTTTGAATCGATGATTTTCACTTCGCCGCCCCGCGTAACCTTCGTCGGCTTCATTTGGCTCGCCCGGAAATCGAAGCTCTTGCGCACTACGCTTGTACCTTGCGATGCCTGATCCTGCTCTGCTTTCAAATGACCAGGAAGCGCAGCCTGGAAGATGAACAGCTCCTTTTTCGGAACTTTGTCAAAGGTCGATGCCGGCACGTTGAAGTTCTTCGCAAGCACTTCCTTGGGTACATGTGCCAACCAGTCGGTAAGCAGAAACGTGTGGAATTCGTCGAAGTTTCCGTCGTCGAATACAAGCAGAAATCTGCAACCATCGGGACCGAGGCCCTGAATGGAATGCGGAATTCCCGGTGGAAAGAGCCATAAGTCACCAGTGGACACATCGCTCACAAAGCTTCTACCTTCTTGATCTACAGCGGTGATGCGCGCATTACCGTACAGCATGATGGCCCATTCCGCTTCCACGTGCCAGTGAAGCTCGCGGACACCCCCGGCGGTAAGCCGCATTTCCACGCCTGCGATGGTTGTCGAGATGGGCAGTTCGCGCGCCGTGATCTGCCGCGTCCACCCACCGCTTTCAATCCGCTTACGCGCGAGAGAGAAAGGATACTTGAATGGCTTTACGGAACCGTGATCGGTCTTTGGCGGCCATTCTGAATCCGGATTTTCTTTGGACAGAGGCTCGTTCTTCGGTCCGGGATCGGTTTCGTTGGGTGCATTATGGCTGATCGCGCGATTCATCTGATTCGTCTGAGGCGTGGCGTCTGCCTCTCTTAAACCGGAAACTGTCGCGATGGCGGCCGCCGTCAGACCGGCGGAGCCCAATCCAAAAACTTCTCGTCGACTTACTTTTGCATCCTGCTTGTCAGTGTTAGCCATGGTGTCTCTCTCTCGATCTAAGCATTTCGAAATTTTCCGACGGGTGAGCGCATTGGGCTGCGTGCCGGAGCAGGAGGTCGCGCTCACGGGCATTGCGCGTAAGGGATGCGGCGCGCCGGAACTCCGAGTAGGCTTCGTCGAAGCGCCCGAGCTTTCTAAGTAGGTCGCCACGGACGCTTGGCAGCAGATGATATTTTTCAAGCGCCGGCTCGGAGTTCAGCTCGTCGACCAGTTCGAGGCCTGCGGCTGGTCCGGATGCCATGGCAACCGCCACGGCACGATTGAGTTCCACAACCGGGGAAGGCGCCAGTTGGGCGAGCTGATCGTAGAGCGAGACAATGCGCGGCCAATCCGTCTCCTCCGGACTGCCTGCTCGCGCATGACAAGCCGCCATCTCCGCCTGCAACACGTAAAGGCCTGGCGGTCTACCGAGTCTGGCGGCACGATCGAGGGCGGCAAGGCCGCGGCGGATGAGAAGCTGATCCCAGTGCGCGCGGTTTTGATCGAAGAGCAGAATAGGCTCGCCTCCGGGTCCGACTCGCGCCTTGGCTCGCGACGCCTGAATCTCCATGAGCGCCACCAAACCGTGTACTTCAGGCTCCTGCGGAATTAGCTCGGCGAGAATCCGGCCAAGACGAAGTGCATCCTCACAGAGGGCGGGCCGCATCCAGTCGTCGCCGGAAGTTGCCGAGTATCCCTCGTTGAAGATGAGATAAATGACCTCGAGCACCGCTGACAGACGAGCGGCGAGATCGGGTCCATAAGGGACCTCGAAGGGAACGCGTTTTTCTGCGAGTGTCCGCTTGGCGCGGACAATACGCTGGGCGATAGTGGGCTCCGGGGCGAGGAATGCGCGGGCGATTTCATCCGTTGTCAAACCTCCGAGCAGGCGGAGCGTTAGCGTGACGCGCGCGTCCGTTGAAAGAACGGGATGACAGGATATGAAGATCAGGCGTAGGAGATCGTCACCGATGGGATCGTCAAGCGTGGCGTCGAGCTCCTGCATGCTTGTCTCCTGCTCGAATTCGATTTCGCGGCCAAGCTCTTCATGCTTGCGCTTGAGTAGCTTGTTTCGCCGAAACAGATCAATGGCGCGATGTTTGGCTGTGACCATAAGCCAGGCTCCCGGTTTTTCCGGAACACCCGACTCAGGCCACTGCTCAAGCGCGGCGACGAGTGCATCCTGGGCTAGGTCCTCGGCAATGCCGACATCGCGCACAATTCGCGCGAGAGCGGCTATGAGCCGCGGGGACTCAATCCTCCAGATGGCGTCGATGGCGCGATGGGTATCGGTAGATGTCACGGCTACCGATCACATCATGTTCAAGGCATCAGTGCAAGCTGCGACAGCGGGGCTTAAGCCCCGCGCGGGCTAAAGCCCAACCTCCTTGGGTAGCTTCAGCGCTTTCCGGATTCGGGTGGCCATTGCGATATCAACGAAGCGTGCTCGCGCGCGGCCGCATCCGGAGAATAGCTTTCGCGCGCGTGTTCCGAGCCTTCGAAGATCTGGCGAATTTCAACTTCGCCGTCGCCGGCAGTTTTGAGGAAGGTTTTAATGAATTCAGTGGCCTCTTCCTTCGACTTGGCCTGAATCAGCGCGAAGCCGCCGATCACCTCCTTTGCCTCGGTGAAGGGGCCGTCCGTCACGGTGAACTTTCCTTGGGAGAGGCGGACGCGCGCGCCCTTCGCGCTTGGAAGGCAGCCCTCGGTTGCGAGCAGCATGCCGGACTTCATCGATTTCTCGATGAGCTGCCCCATTTCGGCCATTTCCTGCTCGGTGGGAGGAATATCTTCCGGCTTGGCGGGCTTGTACAAACATAAGAATTTCATCGTTATGTCTCCTAGACTTGGCCGGATCTGAAACCCGGCTCTATTGATGCATCGAACGAAGGCCGGCGAAATCGACACCCTGTATTCTGAGAATAGTGCTGGTCACGATTTCGCAGCAGGTTGAGCGCCCGAAATGGTTGCGCGCGCCCGCTCCGGTGGGAGCCAATTACCGCGAGCTGAAGGGGCTTGTGGAGCGGTTGAAATTGCACACGGTCTGCCAGAGCGCGGCGTGTCCGAACGTTGGAGAGTGCTGGAACCGGCGTACGGCAACATTCATGATTTTGGGCAACGTGTGTACGCGCCGGTGCGGTTTTTGCGCAGTTCAGAAGGGCGCGCCGCTTGAAGTAGATTATGACGAACCGCGGCGCGTGGCGGAAGCTTGCGCGCTGCTGGGACTGCGGTACGCGGTGGTTACGAGCGTGAATCGTGACGACAGGAAGGATGGCGGCGCGGAGCTGTTTGCGTTGACTATTGAGGCGATACGCGAGCGCATTTCCGAATGCAAAGTGGAAGTGCTGGTACCGGATTTCCAAGGTTCGCACGCGGCCATGGACATTGTGATGAATGCACACCCGGATGTGTTGAATCACAACACAGAAACGGTTCCCAGGCTATACCGGCAAGTGCGTCTCGGCGCGCGCTACGAGCGGTCGCTCGAAATGCTACGGTATGCGAAGCAGGCGCGGCCGCACGTGCCGACGAAATCGGGATTGATGCTCGGTTTGGGAGAGACGAAGCAAGAAGTGCTTGAGGTGATGCGCGATCTGCGCGCACATTATGTTGATATTCTGACGCTCGGACAATACCTACGGCCATCACCGAAGCATTTGCCGATTGTGCGATATGTTCCACAGGCCGAATTTGACGAGTTTAAGCGCGCCGGTCTAGAAATGGGCTTCGCGTATGTCGAAGCGGGACCGCTGGTGCGCAGCTCGTATCACGCGGACGGCGCGGAAGAAGCGGCGTTGAGAGTGTCAAAGCAATAGACATTCAAACGGGAAGGATTAAGCGCGCTTCACAGCCCGGACCTTCTGCGGCATTTTGGAGCGTGACGGAGCCGCTGTGCGCTTCAGCAATTTGCCGGCAGAGCACGAGACCGATGCCTGAGCCACCGCGCTTGGTGGTGAAGAACGGGACGAACAGGTTATTGGTGTTGGAGAGGCCTGGGCCCTCGTCGCGAACGATCAAAGCGACAGAGGAGGGAGAGCGCTCGGCGCGAACGAAGACGCGGCCGCCGGTTTCTTGGGCCGCATCGACCGCGTTGCGCACCAGGTTGATAAGAGCCTGTTCAAGCTGGTCGGCATCGCCCTGAATCGTGAGCGGCGGAACTTCCTCAAAGAAAACGGGCATGCGCTGTTCAAGCTGGATGACGCGGTGTAAGAGCGTGTTGATCTCGACGGGCGCGAAGCGCGGAGGCGGGAGCTTAGCCAATCGCGCGTAGGAGCTCATGAAGCGGCTGAGGGCTTCGGATCGCGAAGCGATCACGTTCAAGCCGCGCGACATATCGTCTTCCCAATCCTCGGGAAAGGGATCGGCCTTGAGCAAGGTTTCGAGGCTGCGTGCGATAGATTTGATCGGTGTCAACGAATTATTCAGCTCGTGACCAAGAACCCGGACCAGACGCTGCCAGGCTTGCAATTCCTCTTCACGGAGAGCCCTGGTCAGATCTGTTAGTACAAGCAACTGATGCGGAACACCGCCTTCGCGAAAACTGCTTCGCTTGATGCCCCAGCGGCCTGTGCCGCCCGGAAAGGAGCGGGAAAGAGTTTGTTCGGGCTCGCCTACGAGATATTCGGCAAGCCCGAGGGATGTTGCGTCGCGCGCGATGATTCGTTCCGAGGGTTGCGCGAGCAGTCTTTCGCCTGCGCGATTGACGAGCCGAAGGCTCTGCTCAGGATCGAAAGCAAAAATGGCGACTTCAATCTCCTCCATCACTTTCCGGAGAAGCGCTGTAGCTTCGAGGGCGCCGAGACGCTGGGCGCGCAGCGTAGCGGCCATGGCGTTCACCTGCTGCATGACCTCGCCCATGGGTTCGTCGGGATTTTCGACGCGGGCGCGAATGGAATAATCTCCTTCGCGCATGGCTTCGAGCAGATTGGCGAGCGTGCGCAAAGGGGAAGCGACTCTTTCGCGGGCCGCGAAGCAGAAAGCGAGCCAGGAAATCACAATCAGGAAGGTAAAAGTCCACTGCTCGCGCGGAGTGTGTTTGCCGTGAAAGAGAAGGAACAAAGCGACAGCGAGAGCCGGCAATCCGCCGGCAAGAGCGAACAGGAGGACGCGCTGATCGTGGCTAATGCGGATGTTCACGGCGTTATGGAGGAATTGGGGTCAGACATTTAACCTCCCAAAATTGCCCCATTTTCCTACAGGCCATAGCGCTGGAGACGCCGATAGAGCGCGCTGCGGCTCAGTCCCAGGGCCGAAGCCGCGTGACTGACGTTGCCCTGATAGCGCGAGAGAGCCTTTTTAATGAGAAATGCCTCAACTTCCTCGAGGCTCATATCTTCGAGGCGCGGCGCGGTCCCCGAACTGGAGCGCAGAGCGAGATCGGCGAACCGTATCTGATTTTCCTGCGCCATCAAAACGGCCCGTTCGACGACATGGTTTAGTTCGCGAACGTTGCCGGTCCAAACGTGCTCCTGCAACGCCTGCAACGCGAGAGAGTCGAAGCCTGTGATCGCCTTCCGGTACCGATGCGAATGAATACCGAGAAAATGGTTCGCCAAAGGGCCGATATCTTCCCTCCGCTCGCGTAGGGGAGGCAGGTGAATTTCGATAGTATTCAAGCGGAACAGCAGATCCTGACGAAAACGGGCTTCGGCGGCTTCGAGCTGCAGATTGGCGTTTGTGGCGGAGATAACTCGCGCATCCACCTTCTTAGTTTTCGAAGAGCCGACGCGTTCCATTTCACCGGTTTCGAGGACACGTAGCAATTTTGCTTGCAGATTCATCGGTACATTTGCAATCTCGTCCAAAAACAGAGTTCCGCCATCGGCGAGTTCGAAGCGACCGACGCGATCCGTCTTGGCGTCCGTAAACGCTCCTTTGACATGACCGAAAAGCTCGCTTTCGAAGACTCCTTCGGCGAGACCGCCTGCATTGACGGTGACCATGGGCTTCGAGGCGCGGATGGAAATGGCATGCAGCGTCCGGGCAACGACTTCCTTACCCGATCCCGGCTCGCCAGTGATTAGCACGTTGGCATCCGAAGGGCCGACGCGCGAGATCATCTGCAGGACCGGCTGCATTGAGGGCGCCTGAGCGATCATGGTGGGCAGATTTTCGCCGCGGAGGAGTTGATTTTCTGCCTCGAGGCGCTGGCCGCGCCGGAGCGCCGCGCTGAGCTCTAGCTGCGTGCGGACAATGGCACTTAGCCGCTCGTTCTCCCAAGGCTTTTGAACGAAATCGCGCGCGCCCCGCCGCATGGCCTCGACCGCCAAGTCGACACTGCCCCAGGCAGTCATCACGATAACGGGCAGCATGGGATCAAGCGACTGGATCTTCTGTAGGAGATCGAGCCCTTCCTGACCGGAGGTTGTGTCGCGGGAATAATTCAGGTCGATGATGACGAGATCAAAATCTTTGTGTTCGAGCGAGCGCAGAACACCCGCCGGAGAGTCCTCCGGTTCGATCTTATAACCTTCGCTTTTCAACACCAGCCGCAACGCTTCGAGAACATCGGGTTGGTCGTCGGCGATCAGAATGCGTTGCTGGGCGGGAGCGATGCGCTTCTCGATCTGTGAAACGGCGCTCTGCTCTGTCACACTTTTTTGATCCAGCCATCCTCGAGTTCGATAATACGATGCCCGTATTCGGCATTCTTTTCGTTATGGGTAACCTGAATGATCGTGGTGCCCTGGTCGTTCAGTTTCTTGAACAATTCCATGATCTCTTTTCCCTGGCTCGAGTGAAGATTGCCGGTTGGTTCGTCGGCCAAAATGACCTTCGGATTTGCAATCATGGCGCGGGCTACGGCCACGAGCTGCTGCTGTCCGCCCGAAAGTTGATTCGGAAACAAATCTTTCTTGCCGACCATATTAAACCGGTCCAGGGCATCGCAGACGATGCTGTCCCGCTCCGATTTCTTGATATTGCGGTACGACAGGGGGATATCGAGATTCTCGTAAACGGTAAGCGAATCGAGCAGATGATAGCTCTGAAAGACGAACCCCATGTACTTCTTGTAAAGCTCGGAACGGTCTTTTTTGGGCAGCTTATGGATCGGATAATCCATGAAGTAGTATTCTCCGGTCCAACTGCTGTCGTGCATGCCCAGCAAATGAAGCATGGTGGACTTGCCGGCGCCTGAAGGTCCCATGATCGAGATAAATTCGCCTTCTTTGACGTCTATGTTGATACGCCGCAAGATAAACGTCTTGGTCGGCCCGTGCTCGAAGTACTTTTCAATGTTTCGAAGAGAGATCATCCTTTTGTACTGTACTTCGGATGAATCGTCGCGGGTCTCGGGTTGGGGAGTTTTTAGACCAAACATAATGTATTCGTCTTGTCAGCAGCGAGGTTGAAGGGCGCCTAGTTTTTGCCGGAGACCGCTCCCTCACGGTTGCGGCTCGGTTCACGTTCCCATTTTCGCGCTTAGATCAGGCGGCAGGCAGGATGGAGCTGGCGCGAAGGAGTCGATTGTGAGCGATTTAGGCGCCAGGGCGAGATACGTAGCTCGACGGAGGAGATTTGATCGCTGAAGGCCAGTCTCGCGCGAGCTATCCGAATGGCTGCTTCATTCGATCGCGTAAAAAGAGCGAAAACAAATAGCAGCAGGAGCACAGCCCAAATATCTACGTGCTTTTCGATCATATAGGAACCTCTACGTTTTCTTCGACCACTCGGCCATCGAACAAATGAATGGAACGGTCGGCATACCTGGCGTAACGCGGGTCGTGCGTGACCATGCAGATGGTAGCGCCGCCGCGGTGCAATTCGCGGAGAAGGTCCATTACCTGTTCGCCATTTTGCGAGTCCAAGTTTCCCGTCGGCTCATCGGCGAGCAGGATGGATGGGTCTCCAGCCAAGGCCCGAGCGACGGCGACGCGCTGTTGTTGGCCGCCCGAAAGCTGTGACGGATAATGTTTCACCCGATGCGACATGCCAACGCGCTCGAGAGCCTCGTGCACTTTCTTCTTGCGCTCGGCCGATCCCATGCCGCGATAGGTGAGAGGAAGTTCTACATTCTCAAAGACATTCAAGTCGCCGATGAGGTTGAACGCCTGGAAAATAAAGCCAATTTCCCGATTTCGAATCCGAGCGCGTTCGCTCAATTTCAGGTTCTGGACCGGGCGGCTGTTCAGCACATAGGTGCCCGAGCTGGGAGAGTCGAGAAGACCGAGAATTGCCAGAAGCGTTGACTTTCCGCATCCGGAAGGACCTGAGATGGAGACGTACTCACCCTTCTTGATATCGATAAGGATACCCGATAATGCGTGCGTTTCGACCTCATCCGTCACGAACACCTTGGTGACATTGTCCAGATGAATCAAGGCATCTTCTAGGCTCATGCTCGCTGTTCCTCCTGCTGCTCGTTACTTATACGTTCGATCGGACGCGTTGGTTCCCCGCTCCGTACTAATTCAACCGAATTCGTGGCTGCGAATCCCACTGCGACATATCGGAAAGAATTACCTGGTCGCCCACCTTTAGGCCATCCAGAACTTCAATCTCGTTAACCGAGGCCCGGCCCAATTTTACATTGACGTGAGTCGCTCCCTTGCCGTCTGGATCTACCTTGAACAGGCCCACTGTCGAATTCGGTTGCCCAAAAACAGGGCGGCCCACGTAGACAATATCCGCCGCGCGATCAAGTTCAATAGTGCCGTCAACACTCAGTTGGGGGCGCTGCGCACTAGGCGGCAGCGGACCGTCCAGGTGCACATCCACATCTACGGTTCCATTCACGGCAGTGGGGTCGATGCGGACGACGTGACCGGGAACAATGCCGTTGCGCGTATCGATTTCAGCCGGCTGGTTCAGGGTCACGCCCTTCATCTGGGTCTCGGCGATCTTGATAACGGCCTTTAGCCTCTTGGGATCGGCGATTTTAGCCAGGATGGTCCCGGCGGGAACACGCTGCCCCACTTCGACATCGACTTCCTGGACTACGCCATCGATGCCGGCCGGGATGGCAAGCTGATCGACCTGCTTCTGTTTGAGTTCGTACTCGGCGCGAGCGGAATCGACCGCAACCTGTTGCTGCTCAATTTGAGCCTTAATCGAATTGTCACCGATTTGGAGCCTCTCCCTTTGAAGCGCCAGACGTTTGGCAAGCCCGTCCGCGATGCCGACGCTCAACTTTGTTTCAAGCTCCGATTTCAAGTTCAGACGGGTGAGCTCCATGTCGCGGTCGGCGTTGAGTTTCGCGTTATTGTACTGCGCTTCAAGGTCGGCGAGCTGGGCTTTTTGGTCGAGTTTACTACTTTCGAGCGTCACTCTGAGACCGTCGAGGTTGGCTTGCGCCTGCTTCCATCTCCACTCGGCGTCATGGGCTGCCAATTCCATATCCGGGTTGCTGAGCACCATGATGACCTGGTTGGATTTCAGAGTTGCCCCGGCGCGGTAGTAAATTTTGTCGACGCGGGATTCGAAGGCCGCCGGAATGAAGACGATTTCTTCGGGAACCAGCTGGCCGAGACCGCGCACATTGATGACCATAGGTCCGCGTTTAACGGTATCTTTCCAAACGGTCGAGGAATCGACGGACGGAGCAGCGGGTTTAAGTCGGGTGACGGCGAATGTCGTGCCACCAATGAGAGCGAATCCGAGCACGATCAACAGAGCACGTTTAATGGCGCGCCGCCGAAGAACCTCTTTGCCACGAGGAATATCCATGAGAACTCACCCTCCTTAATGGCACGTCCGATGCCATGCCGCTGCTACTTGTAATGTACTGAAAATATTGGGCGCGCGGGGCAAGCGCGCGGAGCGGCGCAGCCGCAGGTGTCCGGTTATGGGATTGGGCTTGTACGTTAGCGGTGAGTGAACTGGCGGTTCTCTGGCACCGGCACCGATGGTCTATACTGAAACTTCATGACGATTCACGTTCACCACCGCCATCGCCGCCATCACCAGATGGCATGAAACGGCGGGTGCGCGCGTGTGAGTCTTGAAATCCGCGAGATGTGGAGCCCGCTCGGAAAGGCGGGCTTTTTGCTTTTTGTGAACATTGTTTATGGCAGTACAGCTGGATTTTGAAAAACTCGGCGGACTGATTACCGCGGTGGTACAGGACGCGACAACCGGACGGGTTCTGATGGTCGGCTATATGAACCGGGAAGCGTTCGATAAAACGGTTTCCACCGGGCACGTTACATTCTTCAGCCGCTCGCGCGCCAAGCTTTGGACAAAGGGCGAGACGTCGGGGCATTTTCTGCAACTGAAGGCGATTGCGACGGATTGCGATGGCGATGCGGTACTGGTACAGGCGGAACCAGCGGAACCGGGGGTGTGTCACAAGGGATTTGAAAGTTGTTTCTACCGGAGGCTCGAGGGCGGCGAATGGACGCGAACCGAGGAACCCGTCTACGACCCGAACGCTGTTTATCAGGACGCCGAAAAGAACCAAGAACCGCTTGCTGGCGCGCGCGGCTCGGAACCGAAAGCGCATGGAGTGAAGTCTTGAAATTGAGACTTGGGCTGCCGAAAGGGAGCCTGGAAATCGCAACGATAGAGCTGTTCCGCAAAGCCGGATTCATCATCACCACCAGCAGCCGCTCGTATTTCCCTTCGATTGACGATCCCGAGATTGAATGTATGCTGATTCGCGCACAGGAGATGGCGCGCTACGTAGAAGATGGAATTCTTGACGCCGGACTCACTGGCCGCGATTGGGTGGAGGAGAGCGAGGCAAGTGTCGAAACAGTTGCCGATCTGATCTACGCCAAACAGAGTTTTGGGAAAGTGCGATGGGTGCTGGCAGTGCCGGAATCGTCGAATTTCAAGAGCGTAAAAGACCTGGAAGGTAAAGTTATCGCCACCGAGCTGGTTTCGACGACCAAGCGCTACTTGGCGAGCAATGGCGTGAAGGCGAAAGTTGAATTCAGTTGGGGGGCTACGGAAGTGAAGCCGCCCGAACTAGCGGACGCCATTGTGGAGGTGACAGAGACCGGATCGTCGCTTCGAGCAAACAAGCTTCGGATTATCGAAACCGTGCTCGAATCGAACACGCAGCTGATCGCGAACAAGGCGGCTGCGGCGGATGAATGGAAAAGCCGGAAGCTGGGAGACATCAAACTATTGCTCGAGGCGGCGATCAACGCACTGAGCAAGGTGGGTTTGATGATGAATGTGGAAAGAAAGCGTCTCGACGACGTGATCGCCGTGCTGCCTGCGTTGAAGAACCCGACGATTTCGCAGTTGAGCGACCCGGAGTGGGTGGCGGTAAACACGATTCTCGAAGAATCGGCCGTCCGCAACATAATTCCGCGATTGAAGGAAGCGGGCGCGCAGGGAATTGTCGAGTATCCACTTAACAAAATCGTCATGTAAGCGGCCATGATTCGAATTCTGACGGAAACGGAAGCTCACAGCATTCTCAATCGCCGTGCCACTCTTCTGACGGAGGCGGAGGAAGTTGTTCGGCCAATTGTTAGCGCGGTCGCTTCCGAGGGCGATCGGGCACTCCTCGGTTTTGCTCGCAAGTTCGACGATCTTGGCGAGCGTCCTTTGCAGGTGACGCCGGTAGAACTCCGAGCCGCGGCGGAGCGGCTGTCATCGTGCATAAAGTCAGCAATCGAGACTGCGACTGCAAATATTCGTGAGTTTGCCTGCGCGCAGTTGCCCCAGCCGTTCTTCCGGGAATTCAGCGGGGGACGAAGGCTGGGGCAGATTGTACGGCCGTTGGAGGTGGTTGGCTGTTACATTCCATCGGGCCGTTATCCTCTGCCTTCGACCTTGTTGATGACGGCGATTCTGGCGCAAACCGCCGGTGTACCCGAGATCGTTGTTGCTTCGCCAAGGCCGACGGACGAGATTCTTGGGGCGGCGCAGCTGCTCGGTATAAAAAAGGTGTTCCGTATGGGTGGCGCGCACGCAATCGCGGCCATGGCGTATGGAACCGAATCGGTACCGAAGGTTGACCGGGTTGTCGGGCCGGGCAACATATACGTTGCAGCGGCCAAAAGGATGCTGGCGGGGGAGGCGGGAATCGACTTCGTTGCCGGGCCAACGGAGATCCTGATTCTGACCGCCGGTGGTGATGCGGATGTAATCGCAGCGGATATGCTCGCGCAAGCGGAACACGATGTCGATGCAACGGCTGTTCTGATTACTACTTCGGAACCTCTTGCGCGGGCTGTCCAGACCGCCATCGAGCGGCAACTCGAGAGGCTGCCCACTGCGGTGACAGCGCGCGAAGCAATTGAGAAGAACAGCGCGATCGTTCTTGTTGCCGATCTCGAGACAGGCATCCGGATTTCTAATCAATTTGCGCCCGAGCATCTCAGCCTGCACGATGCTTCGCTATTGCCCGGAGTTCAGAACGCCGGAACAGTGTTTTTGGGAGAAAGTTCGCCGGAGTCGGCGGGCGATTATGCGGCGGGTCCGAGCCATGTTCTGCCAACCTCCGGCATGGCACGCTTCCGGGGTGGACTTTCGGCTGCCGATTTTGTGAAAGTAATCGCTGTACAGGAACTGCCGCCGGCGGCGCTTGCGAAGCTCCGGCCCAGCATTACGGCATTAGCCCGTGCCGAAGGCCTCGAAGCGCATGCCCGCGCGGTGGAGATTCGATTTGCCAAGTAACACTGTAAAAGCTCAGAAAGCGCGACCCGCACTTTCGCCTCGCGCCTCGGTAGAGGCGATGGCTCCTTATCATCCGCCGTCGAGCGGACGCCGAAACAAGCTCCGGCTCGACTTCAACGAGAATACGGTCGGCGCATCGCCGCTTGTCATCGACTTTCTGAAACGATTCCTGACCGCGAATGACTTGACGATCTACCCGGAATACGAGCATGCGCTCGAAGATCTCGCGCTGCATTTCGGCGTCGATACGAACGAAATGACGCTTACCAATGGCACCGACGAAGCCATTCAACTCGTTGTGAATACGTTTGTCGATGGCGGGCAGGAAGCGATTCTGTTGAAGCCTTCGTATGCGATGTACAAATTCTATTGCGAGATGGCCGGTGCGGACGTGAAGACTATCGATTACCGCGAGAAGGCGCTGGCGTTTCCGCTAGAAGAGCTGCTCGAACAAATCGGGCCTTCGACGCGCGCGGTGTTTATCGGGAATCCGAACAATCCGACCGGAACGGGAATAAATCTTGCGGGCGTCGAGAAGATTGTGGAGAAGGCTATAAACGCCACCGTGCTGATAGATGAAGCCTATTACGAATTCTGCGGTGTCACCGCGCTTTCTTTGCTGCGGAATTGGCCCAATTTGTTTGTGAGCCGTACGTTTTCGAAGGTTTACGGCATGGCGGCCATGCGGTGCGGCTGTCTGTTTTCGAACGAGCAGAACATGGCGTACGTGAAAAAAGCACAATCGCCATACAGCGTGAATACGCTCGCGACCATGGCCGCGCGTATCGCGGTTCAGGACCGCAAGTACGTAGAAGACTATGTGACGGAAGTGCTGGCCGCGCGCGAGTTCCTCTACGTGGGCTTCGAGCGGCTCGGCATCCCATACTATGTGAGCCAGGCCAATTTCGTGTTGTTCCAGGCAGGAGAGCGCGCCATCGAAATACGCGACAAACTGCGCGACCGCAATGTTTTAGTGCGCGATCGAAGCTACGAGATTCCGGGGTGCGTTCGCGTAACTGTCGGAACCCACGAGCAGATCGAGAAATTTCTGAAAGAACTCGAGGAGATTTGGTAGTGACGGCTCCCGAGGTGATCGTGTTCGATGTGGATGGCGTGCTGGTCGATGTGACCGCATCGTACCGGGAGGCGATCCGCGAAACCGTGCGGAATCTCACGGGCGAACTGGTCTCGAACGAGCTCATCCAGAAATTCAAGAATGAGGGTGGATGGAACAACGATTGGGAACTCTCGTATAAACTCATTCTCGATCGAGGACGCAATGTCGAATACGGCCAAGTGGTGGACGAATTCAACCGGATCTTTTTTGGCAACGACGCAGATGGTCTGATCCAGCGGGAATACTGGATGCCCGGCAACGGATTTTTCACGCGTGTTCAAGAGCAAAGCATGCTGGCGATCTTTACCGGACGGGTGAGATACGAGTTGACGCCTACGCTCGAGCGGTTCGCGCCTGATGTCGCCTTCGATCCGGTGATTACGTCCGACGATGTGAAGAATCCAAAACCTGCGCCCGACGGATTGCACATTATCAAAGAGCGCCATCGCGGCAAGTCGATGTGGTATCTCGGCGATACGGTCGACGATGCACGGGCGGCGAAGGGCGCAGCCGTGCCGTTCATTGGCGTGGCATCGAAAGAAAGTCCGCGCTATCGAGAGTTGGTTGAGGTATTGACGGGTGAAGGTGCATTCACCGTGCTGAGCGACGTGAATGAGCTGTTGAATCTTCTGCCCACACCCGCCGGACGGACATGAGAGAAGCATCCGTCGACCGGGTCACGAAGGAAACTCGCGTTCGCGGTTCGCTGCGGATTGAAGGGACTGGCACATACGAGATTCGAACCGGCGTAAGATTTCTCGATCATATGCTCGAGCTGTTTTCGAAACATGGAGCATTCGATTTGACAATTGATGCCAAGGGTGACCTCGATGTGGACCAACATCACACAGTTGAGGACGTTGGCATCGTGCTCGGAGATCTGTTCTCGAAGGCTTTGGGAGACCGCCGTGGCATCAATCGCGCGGGGTATTTCGTGCAAACGATGGATGAAACACTGGCTCTCGTCGCGGTGGATTTGGGTGGCAGGCCGGCGCTGGTCTACGACCAGCAGGTGAATGTCGTTCATGTCGGCGATCTACAAACCGAGCTGCTTGAAGATTTCTTTGGCGGGTTTGTGAATCATGCAGGCGCCAATCTGCACGCAAAGGTGATGTATGGGAGATCGAATCATCACAAGATTGAAGCGATTTTCAAATGCTTCGCGCGGGCGATGCGCTACGCCTGTTCGACCGACGAAGGGCTGAAGGATCAACTTCCGTCGACTAAAGATCTGTTATGACGGCGATTATCGATTATGGCGCGGGGAATCTTCGCTCTGTTCAGAACACGCTGAACGAGCTGGGCGCGACGTATGTTGTCACCAATCGCGCGGAAGAGATTGCGAAAGCCGATAAGCTTCTGCTTCCCGGCGTAGGTCATTTCGGCCAGATGATGACGGCGATCGACCGTCTCGAGTTGCGCGATCCGATCGCCGAACGCGTGCGGGCGTGCGTGCCGCTGCTGGGCATCTGTCTGGGCCTGCAGTGCATGTTCGAATCGAGCGCCGAGGCGCCGGGCAAAGAAGGTTTTGGCTTCTTTCCCGACATGATTCAACGTTTCAACGGAGACGTCCGTGTTCCGCACATGGGGTGGGACTCGTTGGATATGGTGAAGGATTCAAAACTCCTAAAAGGCGTCGGTCAGGAGCCGTTTACATACTTTGCCCACAGCTTCTATGCGCCAGTTGTCGACGCGACCGTCGCGACTTGCACGTATTCAGTTGCGTACACTGCCATCCTCGAGCATGACAATTTGTTTGGCGTTCAATTTCATCCCGAGAAGTCGGGCGCGACCGGTTTGCGGATTGTAAAAAACTTTCTGGATCTCTGATGTTGGCCAAGCGCATTATCCCGTGCCTCGATGTAACGGGCGGCCGGGTGGTTAAAGGCGTAAATTTCGTTGGTCTTCGCGACGCGGGCGATCCAGTCGAGTTGGCCGAGCGTTACAACGCGCAAGGTGCGGACGAGATTGTATTTCTGGACATTACGGCTTCGAGCGATGCGCGCGAAACGATGGCGGATGTGGTGGCGCGAACGGCACGGCGGGTTTTTATCCCGTTGACGGTTGGGGGAGGCATTCGAAATGTTGCGGATGCTCGTCGAATTCTACTCTCTGGCGCGGATAAGGTGAGTGTTAACACTGCCGCGGTTCGTCGCCCAGAGTTGATTCGCGAGCTGAGCGAGGAATTCGGTGCGCAGGCCGTTGTACTGGCAATTGATGCGCGGCGGTGTGGCGTGGGGCGCTGGAACGTGTATACGAAAGGCGGCCGAGTCAATGAAAGGATTGACGCAGTGGAGTGGGCTCAGCGCGGCGAGAGCCTGGGAGCGGGCGAGATTCTGCTCACCTCGATGAACACCGACGGCGTGCAAACCGGATTCGATTGCAGATTAACGCGAGCAGTCGCCGCAGCTACGTCCGTCCCTGTGATTGCATCGGGCGGCGCGGGCAAACCGGCCGATTTCGTCGAAGTGCTGACGGAAGGCCGGGCCGATGCTGCCTTGGCCGCATCGGTGTTCCACTACGGCAGGTATACGGTGGCGGATTTGAAGGCGGCGCTTCGTGACGCCCATGTTCCAGTGCGGCTCGCTTAAGCGTTCATGATTATTCCCTGCATCGATCTGATGGGCGGCAAGGTCGTCCAGCTTGTGCAAGGACGCGAGAGGGCGCTCGAAATAGATAGCGCCGATGAGATGCTTGAAAAATTCAAAGGATTCCGGCAGATTCAAGTGATCGATCTCGATGCCGCCATGGGGCGAGGGTCGAACGACCAGCTAGTGGAACAGATTGCGCGGAAGACGCAAGCGCGGGTGGGCGGCGGAGTGAGAACGGTAGAGCGCGCAGAGCAATTAGTTGCACAGCACGCTCATCGGATTATCATTGGCACATCGGCGTTCACATCCGCGGGACCGAATCACGAATTCCTTACGCAGCTTCGCGAAAGCATCGGATCCGAGCGACTGAACATTGCGCTCGACAGCAAGGATGGCAGGATCGTTGTGAAAGGGTGGAAAGAGGCCACTAACTTTTCAGCCGAAGAAGTGCTTGCCGAATTAGAGTCATACTGCGGCGGCTTCCTTTGCACGTATGTCGATAAGGAAGGCATGATGGAGGGCACCGACCTCGGCTGGTTCGCGCGTCTGAGAAAGAGCACGAAACATGAAATTGTCGCGGCGGGCGGAATTACGACGATGGATGACGTTCGGGCGCTAACGACTTTGGGCATTCACAGCGCTATTGGCATGGCGATTTACACTGGCCGCCTGAAGCTCGATGACTTGATCGAGTTTGAGGCCGCGCTCGGCTATTCGTAAAAATTCCGGTCCCAGGCGTGCTTTTTGAGGATTCGAAGCACGTCCGGCGGCAGCGGCCCTAGGTCCGATATCGCGCAGCTACTTTCGACGGTTTTCATTCGACGCATGCCGGGAATCACAGTTGTCACTGCGGGATGAGAGAGGCAAAATCGGAGCGCAATTTCAGGAAGAGTTCCATGCACGCCCGCGAGATCGCGCTTTAGCGCTTCCACATGCTCGACAATCTCTTGTTTCCGGCCGCCGCGAAAATAGCTCGCCCGAAAGTCAGATGGGTCGAACTGTGTCTTGGGCGTGATCGTTCCTGTGAGTCCGCCCTCGTCGAGCGGAACGCGCGCCAGAACACCGAGATTCAACTCGCGGCAGAGCGGAAACAAGTTAGCTTCAGGCGTCTGGTCGAAGATGTTGTAAATAACCTGAACGGCGTCAATCAGCTCTGTTTTCAAGGCTTCAAGGACGGTGTCGGGCTCGTGCTCGGAAACCGAGATACCAACGTAGCGAACTTTCCCTGTCTGTTTTAAGTCTTCAATGGCGCGCCGCCACTCATCTCGCTCGACCCAGGAGTCCGTCCACACATGAAACTGCTGGAGGTCGATTTGGCCCAGGTTCAGATTCCGCAAACTCTGGTCGGTACAGTCGATGACGTAGTCGTACGGGAAGACCTCTTCGATAGGCGTGTTCGAACTTGCCGGCCAGATGCCGTTCTTGGGCGGGATTTTTGTGGCAACATAAACCTGTCCAGGAGCGTTCTTGACTGCTTCGCCGACTAGCTGTTCGCTGTGGCCTTCGCCATAGGCGAGTGCAGTGTCGATGAAATTCAAACCCAGGTCAAAGGCCCGCTCGAGTGCGGCGAGTGACTGTTTATCGTCGTTTCCCAGCCACTGCTTCCCGCCGATGCCCCAGGCGCCGTAGCCAATTTCGCTGATTTCAATGCCAGTTCGTCCGAGTGTGCGATATCTCATCGCTTTATGGTAGAGGAGAGGGGGTGATTTGCGCGATTACAAGATCGTGGCTTCATTGAAGCAATCTGAAGGAAATTTTCCTTCAACTTTTCTGTGGCATTTCCGCGATCATGTGATCGCGGAAATCACACTTTCAACTAGTGTGGATTTCGCGTATAAAAGATGCAGGCCGCCTTACCGTTCCAGCGGTAGGCGGCCTAGAGCCACGAGAGGCCCGTTTCACTAGCTATCTTAACCTCTCGGAGCTCGGCATTTCAAATCGAAAGGAGCCGAGGTGACGCGTCGTACTTTACCGCGACGGTCATATCTCGCCGGATGTTCGTTGCGCTACAAGTTGCGCAGGCAGGCTGAGCGAGAGAGCAAGTCCGTATTTAGGTTTCCGAAACAAATCATCGAATAGTTTTTAAGGGGCTGCCGCTGTGCACCTCGAATGGAACGCGCTCGTTTGCACGTGTTCCGCCTAACTAATTCTCGGAAAAGGATTCGTGTGTTTTCAAGAGAGGAGTGTTGATTGATGCCTGCGAGTTTGAATTTGAACGAATTGATGATGGCTGTCGCCGGATCGGCGGCGGCCTTCCGGTCTGTGACGAAGCTGCAGCCGGTGGGAGGAGAAGGAGACAAGGTGTTTCCCGCTACATACAGCGAGGGCAAATATGCCACGGAGCGACGAGCACTGGGCGAGAGCATGGCCGATTGTGTCCTTCTCGACTCCGTACAATCGCAGGCCAACAGGGCGGAAGAGGCGCTGAAGCTGGCGGTCGAAAGAGGCCGGACAAAGTTGCCGCTGATCGAAGTGGACTTCCAGGAGGCGAATAGCGACTTCCGTAATCCGCTGCCGAACCTGACGAGTCTCGACGTGCCGCATCGGCTCGCTGACGCGATCCTGCGCGACAGCCTGCTCGCGGATGGCACACGCTTTTCAAAATCGCAATACGCGCAGCGGTGGGGCAGATCGAATCTATGGAACGCGACGGCAGTTTATGAGTTGTGTCCGACGGCGCTTGTGTTTGGTATGTGGGGTTCGCCCGACAAGCCGGGCGGGTTGGGCGCGAAGTTTGAACGCGCGTTTGTTTCCGAGATTGTGGCCGTGGATGTCGTGCGCAACACGGATGGACAAAGAGGTGATGAAAGCCCCGGAGCACGCAACGATCTTGTGAACGTGCGGGCTGGATTCCGGATCGATCCGCTCAACGCCAGCAAGAATGTCATGGTAAAGCAGAACAAAGATGGATCGTTTCAGGTTGGCGCTGGTAAGACCCGGCCCTCTGAAATCAACCACGGGAACATTCCGTTTAATACGCCAAACAGCGGCATACGATTCCGTTATGCCGAGCAGACAACGGTTGTGTCGCTTGGCGCGTTGCGCAAGTTGCGTTTTCCGATTGACGGCAATGACGATTCTCAAGTAAGCGATGCGGGGCGCGCCGTGCTGGCGGCGCTCGGGCTGTGTGCCGGCGTACTTGCGTCGGAAGCAAACACCAGCCTGCGCTCGCGCTGTCACCTGTGGCCAATTGAGGAGCGCGAATGGGAACTGCTCGAAAAACCGGGCCAGCCGGCACGGAAGTTTCGCGTAACCGGGGATGAAGCCACTACTTTGCTCAATGAGGCTATCGCGGCAGCGAAGCGGATGAAGCTGCCGTGGATGGAAGAAAAGCTCACGCTGAAGCCATCAAAGGAGCTCATCGACCTGATCACGCAGAGCCAGGAAGCGGCGGCGAAGGAGAAAGGCGAGGGTGAAGCAAAATGACGGCGCTCGGAATTCGTTATCTGACGGGCTGTTCGGTGGCGGCGAACGTGGCGGAGCCGCGAAGCCCGGAATGGCCGCCCCATCCGGGGCGCGTGTTCATGGCGATGGCGGCTGCACATTTTGAAACACGGGGCAATGAACTTGAGCGGCGGGCGCTGGAGTGGCTGGAGAGAGCGGGATCACCTGCTCTGAGCGCAAGCGATCACCAGCCGCGCTCGTTCGTCGAAACGTACGTTCCGGTGAATGACAAGCTGGACAAGCAGTCCGGCGCCGCGCTTCGCGCGCGTCAGCCACGTTCGTTTGCAGCGACACGGCCGAGTCGGGATTCGGTCTATCTAATCTGGAACGCCGCCATTCCCCAGCATCTTCAGGGCGCGCTGGGTCGGCTGTGCGACAAAGTGACTCGAATAGGGCATTCGTCCTCGCTCGTGCAGATGTGGGTCGCCGACGAAGTCACGAACGGGGAGGGGGACTGCCAGCCATGCGAGGTGGGCTCCGAGTATGCGATGCGCGTGGCCGAACCAGGGACGCTCGCCTACTTGCACGAAGCCTTCAACGGCGAGGCAATTGAGCGCTATCAGCGACTTTCGGAGAAATTGGAAGGAGCCAGAGGGAAAGAGAAAAGCAAAGTGAAAAAAGCGCTTTCGGAGCACTTTCCCGAGGGCCAGCCCGCCGCGACGAGGCCATCACTGACGCGCTGGCAAGGCTATCGACGGGTAAGCCAACAGAAGGTGGATGAACAACCCGCGTATGGGCCGTTCGATTCCAACCTGATTGTGCTTAAGCGAAAAGGCGAAGCCCGGGTGCTGGGACTCGAGGCAACTCTGCAACTGACTTCGGCCCTGCGCGACGCCGCAATGAAGGCTGCCGCTGAAAATGTGCCCGAATGGCTGAGCGGGCACCAGCCTGATGGAAGCCCGACGACCAAGCCGCACGCGGCATTCTTTCCCTTGCCGTTCGTAGGCGCTAACTATGCCGATGGGCATGTGATGGGACTGGCAATGGCGATTCCGCGCGAACTCGATGCGCGGGACGAAACGAGAGATGCCGCGCTGCGCCGGGTGATTGGGCCACTGCTCTTCCGCGAAAACGGCGAGGAAAAGACAGTTCACGGAGAGACAATGCATGGCGTTGGGAGCTGGAGCGCGAGAAGCGCGAATATCCGCCCATAACGCTGCGCGGCAGAACCTGGACCGGCCCGGCCTGCGAATGGGCTAGTGTGACTCCGGTCGTGCTGCACCACTACCCAAAACGCAGCCGCGAAAACGACGTCCAGAATATTTTGCTCGAGGCGTTCGAATCGGCCGGATTGCCGAGGCCGGTTGAGATGCGCGTGCAACCCGTTTCGTGGTTCGAAGGCGCGGGACATGCGCGATCGATACCGGAGTTCACCGAAGGAGGCAACGGCTTGTGCCGGTATCAGGTGCATGTCGCCGTGAAGTTCCCAGTTAAGGTCGAAGGGCCGGTGCTGGTGGGTCGCGGCCGGTTTCGGGGCTATGGCCTTTTGCGCCCATTGGGGGTGGAGCGTGGCTGATTTACAAGCGAGCGATTTCCGGCAGTTCTTCTTCGAGCTGCACAAACGAAATCCGTTTCCATGGCAGGCGGCTCTAGCCGACAGAGTATGCACTGGAGATTGGCCCGAGGTTATCGATCTGCCGACGGCGAGCGGCAAAACGGCTTGCATCGATATCGCGCTATTTGCACTGGCGCTTCGCGGCCCTGAAGTGCCCCGAAGGATTTTCTTCGTGGTGGATCGCAGAGTGGTGGTGAATGAAGCGTTTCTGCGGATGAAAGGAATCTGTGAAAAGCTCCGCGAGGCTAAAGAGGGAGTGCTGGGTAGTGTGGCGGAGCAGCTGCGGAAATCGGCCGGCAATGACGAGCCTTTGAGCGTTTATGAAATGCGCGGTGGTGCCTTCCGCGACGAAAGCTGGGTGAAAAACCCGCTACAACCCACGGTGGTGGCAAGTACGGTCGATCAAGTTGGTTCGCGGCTGCTGTTTCGCGGCTACGGCGTAAGCGACTATTCGTGGCCGTTGCATGCGGGACTGATTGGGAACGACGCGCTGATCATTCTCGACGAAGCGCATTGTTCGTTGGCCTTTGCTCAGACATTGCAGCGGATTGAACAATATCGTGACGTTTCCTGGACCGAGGATCCGATTCGGACGCCGTTCCGGTTTGTCGAGATGACGGCGACGCCGGCGCGGCCTCGCGGCGAGCGTTTCCGCATTACAGATGCGGACCGTGCAGGCGAAACGCTCAAAAAAAGGCTGCACGCCTCGAAGCCTACGCGCCTCATTGACGTAAAGGGCAAGAAGGACGATTTCGGCAAACTGGCGGAGAAGTTGATTTCGCAGGCGCTCGAATTGGCGAGCGCGGCAGAAGGAAAGCGCATCGCGATTTTAGTCAATCGCGTGCGCACGGCTAAGACTGTCCATCAGCGGCTGCGGGATAAGGCGAAGGATGCAGCTGTCGAATTGGTGATCGGGCGGATGCGGGCCGTCGATCGCGACGACCTTTACAGGGACAAGCTACAAAACTTGAAGTCGGACGCTAAACGCAAGGCGGACGATCCAATCACATTCGTGGTTTCGACGCAATGTCTCGAAGTTGGCGCGGATCTGGATTTCGATGTGCTTGTGAGCGAATGCGCCAGTATTGACGCACTGCAGCAGCGCTTTGGCCGCCTGGACCGGCTGGGGGAATTTGAGCGAGCGCGCGGCGCAATTGTGATTGGCTCGTGGCAAGTGAATCCGAAGCAACCCGATCCCGTGTACGGATACGCGCTTTCCAAGACATGGGAGTGGCTGAAGAGCATCGCACGCGAGAACCCTGAAGTGGACATGGGCATTGAGGCCACCGATGGCCCGCGTCCCACCGCGGCGGAGTTGTTGCCAGCCAATTCGAACGAGATGAGATTGCGAGGAGAGGATGCTCCTATCTTGCTGCCGGCGCATGTGGATGTGCTGGCGCAAACAAGCCCTGTTCCCGACCCGGATCCTTTCATCGAAATGTTCCTCCATGGGCCGGATCGCGGAGTGCCCGACGTACAGGTAGTTTGGCGCGCGGATCTAGACAATGTGGCGCCCGAGGACAAAGTATGGGAGGACATTGTAAGACTGTGCCCGCCTTCGTCGCGAGAGACGATGCCGGTGCAGATTTCTACGTTCAGGCGATGGTTTGCGGGCGAAACGGACGCTGACGATAGAGAATCCGATCTACCGTTGGGCACAGATGAAGAGGAACCGAAACAGAGAGTGCCTAGACACGCGCTTGTCTGGCAAGGGGACGAAAGTTATCTGATTACGCAAGCAAGTAAGGTCAGGCCGGGGCAAACGATCATTTTGCCCGTTTCGGCGAAAGGCTGGGATGACCTTGGCCACATTCCGAAGGACGCGATGAAAGACTTGGGTGACCGCGCGGCTTTCGAGGTTCGAAACAGCGTCACGCTGCGGCTCCATCCCGAAGTGATGAAGGAGTGGCCGGAGACTCCTGGGCGGCAAGCGCTGATGGAATACGCGGGCCAGGATGGAAAGGATCTCGACAAAATGAGGGAGCCGCTCAACGTGTACCGGGCGGAACTGGAGGCCAGCACCAAAGCGTGGCCCTATGACTTCCTGGAAGCATTTTTCACTAAGCCTGATCAACTTCGCAGGAAAGAGTTAAACGAATACCCGGACCAATCGGGGTATGTTTTGCAAGGGCGCAGGGCAAAGAGGTCCCAGGCAGCGAAAGAACGCATCTTCCTCGAAGATCATCTGGCTGATGTGGAGAAAGCGGTTGGAGAAATGACTGCGGCTCTAAGGGCTGACCTCCGGCCATCCCTGCGCCTTGCAGCGAAATTTCACGATTACGGCAAGGCCGATGTACGCTTTCAGGCCTGGCTTCTCGGCGGCGACCTCATGGCTGCGCGGTACCTCCCGAAACCCATTGCTAAGAGCGGGAACTATCGCGTGGGCAAGCAGGAATCCGTTGGGCTGCCAAACGGGTTTCGCCATGAGCTGTTATCGCTTTTGTTCGCAGAAAAGTCCGACGAGATAAAGGACGACACGCGCGATCTGATCCTGCATCTCATCGCCAGTCATCACGGTAGGTGCCGGCCCTTTGCTCCCGTAATCCTGGACAAAGACGCAGAATGCGTTCCCTTCGGAGGGATTTCGGTTTGCAAGCGCGAGCGCCTGGAGAACGCGCCGCACCGGTTGGACCGCGGCGTGCCCGATCGCTTCTGGAAGTTGACGCGGAAATACGGCTGGTGGGGGCTGGCGTATCTCGAGGCGTTGCTCCGGCTGGCGGACTGGAAAGCAAGCAAGGGAGAAAACGCGGAGGTGTCGGAATGAGCGGCGAAATCGTGCTGTGCGCGCTCGATGGGTCGAATCCGCTCGCATTTCTGGCGGCGCTGGGGACGCTGCGTCTGGTGCACCTGAGCCGACCGGACGCGAGGGTCCGCATGTGCTGGCAGCCTTCGGAGGGATTCTGGCGGCCGAAGCTCGTGGGTCTCGATATCGATGAGGATGGGCTGTGTTCATTGC
>JBAUZG010000416.1:0-26074 GCA_049585195.1 Bryobacteraceae bacterium
TACTCGAAAATCTATCCTGTGGAAGCGATATTCGCGGGTGTATTCGCGATATTTTTGTTCTGTTACAACGCGCCTTACTGGGCGTGGCTCCATTTTCCGCGGTTTGTAATTCCGCTTATTCCATTTCTGTTACTGGTTTTTCTTGATCGCCTGCCCCGCGACCGGCGAATCGTGTGGACTGTCGCCGGGTTGAATGTCGCGATCTCGGTATTAGCGAAAGTGCCGGCGGCACATTGGTTTGCCGGCTAATGTTGAGGAAAATGAAAATGGAGAGAGGTACCCGGAATGTGTCTCGAATGGCGCTGTCAAAACCATGATTTTTCCTGTTCGCGAACAGGTGCGTTGCGTGAGCAAGCACGGTTCGGTTAATCGCTCAGACCTGTTGTCGCCATTGCGGCTCGGGCTTCTGCCGCTGAGTATTGGGGCAATTGTTGCTACAACAATGATTCCAATTAAGCTGCGCTGGCCGTCGTTGACATTTCTCGATACGTCGATCGATCGCAGCGATGTCACTAACAACATATTGCTGTATCTCCCGCTTGGCGTATCGCTCGTCAGAGCTGGTCTTCCGCGCTGTATCGCCTTCGCCGCAGGGTTATCGGTGCTTGCGGAGGCGCTTCAATTCGGGTATGTCAGCCGAGATCCCTCGCCTGTCGATGTGGCTTCGAACGTCACCGGCGCTTTGGTGGGCTTCGTTTTGGCGTGGCTTGTGTGGAAGGCAACGGGATTCGTTCTTGAGTCCCTCAAAGTCGGCCGGCTACTGGCCGCCCTCTGCCTTACAGTGGGTGCTGTATCGGTTTTCGCGCTGGCTTGGCATCGGACGCTGGCCGATTTTTCCAACTGGGATTCGAGATTTCCGCTTGCAGTCGAAAATGAACTGACTGGCGACAAGCCTTGGCGCGGAACGATCGAAAAACTTGCAATCTATGCAAGTTCCCTAAAGCCTTCCCTGACTGAGCAGCTTGCGGCGCGCGGCCCTGACGCGCCGATGTCCGGCAGTAAGGATTCACTTCCGACTGCAATCTACGCGACAAGCAATGTGCCGGGCGCGCCGGCCAATTGCGCCCAGAAACTGCTTACTCCGGATGAGAACGTGCGGCTTTTTGAAACGCTTCGCCGTACGGGCCAGCTTACAATTTTGGTCTGGATGACGCCCGAAAACGTTACCCAGACGGGTCCGGCGCGCATTGTGACGAGTTCGCACGATCTATACAGGCGTAATTTCACACTAGGCCAGATGGGACGGACGCTCACATTTCGCTTGCGCACCCCAAATACAGGTGGAAACGGGATGGACCCAGCATTGTATACGCAGCCTGTGCTTTCGGCGGGGCGGCAGTCGTTTATCGCGGTGACTTACGATGGGGCTGTTTCGAAGATTTATGTGGAGGGCAAGCTTGTCGCTCGCGCAAATCTGGCGTCGCGGCGGCCGCGGTTTCCGTATAGGCTTTTGCGCATATTGCCACCATCGCTGCCCGTGTCCGATCTCGAGACCAACATTTGCGAAATCGTGATTGGCTCGCTGGCGGCAATGGGTCTTTTGGGGCTCCTGGGAGTATCGACGCAGCGGCGGCGCGATATTTGGCGGTGGGCATGCATCGCCGGCGCTGTTCCGGGCGCGCTCATCTGGATCTTCTGTGCTTCCGAACCGATGCTCGGACTGAGAGTTTTGCTCCTCAGCTTAGGGGGCGCGCTTTTGGTTGCTTTCGCGAGCGAGTGGCCAAGTTCGCAAACGACGCGCTGACGCTGCGGTGGTTGGGGGCTTTCAGTGGACGTCCTCAAACACGGGCGCTTGCGGCTGGTAGCGGGTCAGTTTCGGCGGGTCTAGATCGGGCTCGACTAGCCAGACGTTCCGGTCGTGAAAGTAGCGAATGAGCTGTTGGTCCTCGGTGGCGCCGCGGTCGCAGGCCCAGACTACGCGGGCGCTGTCAATGTTTGCGGCATTATGAATCCATTCTTCGAATTCGTGCTTTGGTCCGTAACGCACAAAGACAAGCTGCCTGCCCGGAGCTTTGGCGAGTTGGGAATCGATGTCGATGCGGCCTTCGGGATCGTCCGAATTGATGTAACTCGACGTCTCGTAGTCAAACACGTCAGATATGTCGTCTGAATCGATGAGATGAAGCGTGTACCAGAAGAGGAAATGAGTGAGGCACAGCAGGACAATGAGCCTGCTTACGTCGTGACCAGTACGAAAACCGGCGATAGTGATCTTCGACAATCGCTCAAGGCCCATTACGCTAGCAAGTAAAAAGAGGCTCGTCAGCGCGGCGATGTAGTGGGAATAGAAATACGGATAAAAGTTTGTTCCCAGCGCAAACAGAACGACTGTAGAGGTGATGTATACGACTGCGAGCCTTCGCTCACTGGCGAAGAAGAACGGCAAAACAAAGAACAGCGGCGGAAGAAAGAAAAAGCGGTAGTAACGTATGCGGTAGGCGAGCCGTTGAAGATACGTTGTGAGGGTATCCGTTCTTTCTCCGTGAATGCCTGCCTGCGCCTTATAATCCAATTCCTGCTCGGCGGTCAGCGTCCTATGGGGCCGGGGATTGCGTTGAAAAGTAAACGTGACGGGGACCCCGTATTCGTAACGGCCAACCATATAAGGGACTGTTGTCCAACTGCCGGTCACGGATTTGTTCTGAAGGAGCATCAGAACGATAGCCGGCAGCATCGTCGCCAGTGCGGTCGCGGCTCTCGTTCCAACCAGCTTCCATATCACGCGATCTCGAATGGCGGGAATGAAGAAGAGAATTACGCTCAAGACCAGCAGCGTAAATTCAAAGGGGCGGGTCAGCAATTGGATTCCCATTCCAACCCCCAACACGGCGGCGTCGCGATTTCTCCAGGACGCTCGCAGTCTTGGTAAAGCGCCGAAGACGAGGCATCCTGCTATCGCTGAAACAGCGCCGCCCCAATAAGTGTTCATCCACCGGCTTAACGGGCCGAACTGAATGACCGCTAGCAAGCCTCCCACGAGCGCCCACCCTTCCGTCGTCCAGCCCCGCAGCATCCAATAGCTCAGAGAGCACAATAGCGCGACCGAGAGAACGACTCCAGCCCAGAAGTTCCGAAAAAGCGCGTGGCCGAGCGCGAGCACAAGCCCTTGGCCAAGCGGAAAAATTGAGCTGTAAGTCGGCTGCTGCAGCACGAAGTTCGTCTCGAAAAATCGATACATCGGGTGGGTTGGGTTGGCAAGCCGCAGATGTGTGAGAGTGTCGGCGAGCAACACATAACTGAAATCATCGGCGCCCGCCGGCATTGGCGCGGGTGATTGAGGAAGGAGCACGAGCCGCAAAATCACTGGTAAAGCGGCCAAGGCCGTCATACATATGGCGGGGCGGCCCATGAGCAACGCCGCCAGACGCTTAGCGGGCGGATTTGCAAGCACAACAAACAACAGACAGGCAGCGAGAGCGAGTTCAACGAGATCGGCCGCGCCAAACCCGATGGGGTTGTGTAGGGGCAGAAACGAACGGAAGATGTGAAAGAGATACATCTCTGCTTTAAGCTAGCTACTTTCTAGCAAAATACCCGTTCTGACCGCTTGCTTGCGCGCGCGGCTCGGTAAAGTGGCGTCGTAGTTTGGGCATTTTGCGACGGAAAGTAGCCAAGAGAAAGAGTTATCGCTTTCCCGAGATTCGCCGAAATGGTACCATTTCGTCCAATCATGTTCACTTGGCGCATCCATGCCTGCCTCGGCTTTTCACTTCTGGTCCTGGCGTGCCTCAGTCCCTGCCAAACTCCTGCTGCTCGTTCGATTGTTGTCCGCGCCGCGAGAATTCTGGACGTCGAATCGGGCAAGTTCGTTGCACCGGGCGAAGTACTGGTGGAAGGCGAGACGATCGCGCAAGCTGGCTCGTCGGTGCCGCATCCGAGCGGTGCGGCCGTTATAGACCTAGGAGACCGGACGCTGATGCCCGGCCTCATCGATGCGCACGTTCACTTGTTTCTTCACCCAGGAGCTGAAGATCTTCAGACGATAGAAGAGTCGGTGCCGCATCGAACCATACTCGCGACGCTTGCGGCTCGCGATGACCTGATGGCGGGATTTACCGCCGAGCGGGACATGGGCACGGAAGGTGCTGGATCGGCCGACACTGCCGTTCGCGACGCGATTGATAAGGGCTTGATACCTGGGCCGCGCTTACGAATCAGCGGAAATGCCGTCGATATTTTGGGCGGTCACGAGGACGCGATTGGATTTAATCCCGCGCAACATGTGCTCCCGAACGCGACTTGGGCGAATAATTCGTTCGAGCTTGTCAGCGTGATTCGCGAGCAGTTTAAAGAAGGCGCCGATTTCATTAAGGTTTATGAAACGGGGCGCGACACTCTTCGTGACGACAAGTTCGCGACAGTTTACCAGTACACGGCCGAAGAACTGCGATCTGCAGTGCAGGAAGCGGCGCGGGTCGGGCGAAAAGTTGCCGTTCACGCGACCGGCGAGCCGGGGACGCTATATGCCGCTCAAGCTGGAGTCGCCTCCATTGACCACGCGTTTCAACTTAGCGAGGAAACCATGCGGATCATGCGCGAAAAGCGGATTTTTGCGGTTCCCACGTTTACAATCTCGGAATATTTTGCGCAGCACGCGTCTTCGCCTGAGCACTCGAAGTTTGAACAACGCGTGCTCGATTTGCATGTGCAAGATTTTCGGAGGCAGCTTCGAGCGGGAGTGCCGATGGCATCCGGCTCTGACGTTGGCCCGTTTCCACACGGCACGCAGGCGCGTGAGCTCGAGCTAATGGTGAAGTATGGCATGACGCCGCTGGCCGCCATCGAAGCGAGTGTTATCAACGGGGCGAAGTTACTTGGTTGGAGTAACCAAGTCGGCAAGTTACGACCGGGCTATTTTGCCGATATGATTGCTGTTTCCGGGAATCCGCTCGCCGATATTACGGCACTCGAGAAAGTAGAGTGGGTAATGAAAGGCGGCGTTGTCTATCGGCCGCTGGCGGCGAAGTGACGGCTGATGAGTTACGCTCGCTGTAATTCCACCTTCTTACCCGCCAGCGATAGATTCTCACGGACGAAAGTCTCATCCCATAAATTCGAATTGACTGCGGAGATGTGAGGGTTCTGTAAAGCCCAAACATATGCTTTCATGGGCGCTTTCATGTCGCCCGGGATGATGCGGTTAACTTTGTCGATTCGCCATTGTGGCACAGGCTGTAGTTCCTTGTGGTGGGTTGCGACGGCGTGGGCCGCTTTCATGGCGATGATGCCGACCTGCCTGGCAGACGCGTCGAGGATTGCCTGATCGACGTAGCCGCCGTTGATGACGTTATATGCGCACATGACCGCATCGTAATGACCGAGCTGAGTAGCTTTTCGAAGAACGCCAGCCGCATCGTTATGAGATGTCACGCCCAGAAAGCGAATTTTTCCCTGTTGCTTCAACTCGAGGAAGGTTTCGTAAATGTGAGGATTGTCCAATTCGTCGGGGACTGCGGCACCGTGGGGGCACATAAGCAGGTCGAAATGGTCGGTACCGACCCTTTTCAAGCTTCCTTCGAGTGAATCGGAAATGCACTTTCGAAACTGCTGGCTGCCTTCAACAAGATGAGCGTAATCGGGCATCATGGCCAAGGCCAGGTAGGCCGGTGGAAACTGATTCCTTTGCCCAGGAAAATAGTCGAGATAGTAACCTGGCTTTTCCGCAAGATTATTTTGATGGAGCTCTTCAGCTCGCTTCGTGATCGCGGCTTGCTTGTCGGCGGGTAAGCCTTCGAAGATAGTACGATACATGCGGTAACGAAGGTTGAGGAATGCGGAGACTTTGGTTTGCAGAAACACTTTGTCGCGTTTGGCCGACGATCCGCCGAGCAATTTGCCGTATGCAATTTCGCAGTCACCATTTGAGTATGCCGGCGCCATATCGAGATAGTTCAATCCCATCTCGATCGCCAGGTTCAGGTGTTGATAATTGCTGCTGGTGATGGGATCGCCGCCGGAGATGACCTCGGAAATCATCAGGCCGGTCCGGCCCAAGCGGCGGTAGGCCATTCCCGGCTGCTTGTTTCGCCACTCATCCGGCCGTTGAACCTGGTCCGTGTGGTTTGCTTCGGCCGGTATCCCGCTGACGGCAAGTCCCGCCGCCGGCACTACCGCAGCTTGTAAAAACTCTCGTCGAGACTTCTGCTCTTCCATGCTCGGCCTCCAGATTCTAGTGTAGGGCGGGGGCGCCGATTCCGGCGACGAACTATTATATGAACTGAATCGCATGGAACGCCGAAAACTTGGCAAACAAGGACTTGAAGTTTCCGCGCAAGGACTCGGATGCATGGGCATGTCCGATTTCTACGGAGTTCGCGACGATGAACCGGAGTCCATCGCTACCATTCACCGCGCGCTCGATCTAGGCATCGATTTCTTTGATACGGCGGATATGTATTCGTTTGGGCGAAACGAAGAACTCGTTGGAAGGGCGCTGAAGAAAAATCGCGGCCGGGCCATCATCGCCACCAAATTTGGGTTCGTTCGCGACCCGAACGACCCGTCGAAGCGTGATATTTGCGGGCGGCCCGATTACATTCGTAAGGCATGCGCGGCGAGTTTGCAGAGATTGGATACGGATTACATAGATCTTTATTACGTACACAGAATCGATCCCAATGTGCCTATTGAAGATACGGTGGGAGAGATGTCGCGTCTGATCGAGCAGGGCAAGGTCAGGTTTCTCGGTTTATCGGAGGCTGGTCCGCAGTCGCTGCGGCGCGCGATGCGGACACATTCGATTTCGGCGCTACAAACGGAATATTCACTTTGGAGCCGCGATGTGGAACGTGAAATCCTGCCCACATGCCGTGAGCTTGGAATTGGCTTCGTTCCTTACAGCCCGCTCGGGCGAGGGTTTCTGAGCGGCGAACTGAAGAGTTTTGACGACCTGCCAGCGGATGATGTGCGCCGGTCCCAGCCTCGCTTTCAAGGTGAGAATTTCCAAAAGAACCTTGAGCTGGTGGACAAACTGGCTCAGATGGCGCGTATGAAAGGCTGCACCACGTCGCAGCTTGCGCTGGCGTGGGTGCATGCGCAGGGGCAGGACATTATTCCGATTCCCGGAACGAAGCGCCGTCGATATCTCGACGAGAATGTTGCCGCGCTGGGGGTTCAGCTTTCGAGAGAGGCATTGGACGAGATCGAGAACGTTTTTCCGGCCGGCGCAGCGACGGGCGATCGTTACGCAGCAGCCATGATGGCGCGTGTCGGGATCTAGTCACCGCTCCTTGGCGGTCGCGGCTCGGAAGAAGCGCCTCGATTCGACAGTGCGGCCCAGTGAAGCCTGGAATCGCCGTCGCTAGAAATTCAGATTGCCGCGGAAGCCGCCGCGCGATGGAGGGCCATTTGCTGCTTTTCCATGTCGTTAGCTACCATCTCGCTTATTAACTGGCGGAAGGTGTAGGTAGGGCGCCACCCCAAAGACTCGCGTGCGAGCGTAGCGTCTCCCACCAACAAGTCGACCTCGGCGGGCCGGTAGAACTGTGGATCCTGATGAACGAATTCACGGTAATCGAGGCCAACTTCGCGAAACGCCAGATCGCAAAACTCGCGGACCGAATGAGTTTCGCCTGTAGCGACGACATAATCGCCAGGTTCGGGCTGTTGCAGCATCAGATGCATAGCCCGCACATAATCAGCAGCATGACCCCAATCGCGGCGGGCTTCCAGATTGCCAAGCCGAAGTTCCCTGGCCAATCCGAGCTTGATACGCGCGACATTGTGCGTGATCTTGCGGGTAACGAACTCGAAACCGCGGCGCGGACTTTCGTGGTTGAACAGCATACCGTTCGCGCAGAACATCTTGTAGGCTTCGCGGTAATTGTTAGTGAGATAATAGCCGGCTACCTTACTGATGCCATACGGGCTGCGAGGGTGAAACGGCGTAGTTTCGCGCTGGGGCGCCTCCCGAACCTTGCCAAACATTTCGCTCGATCCGGCGAAATAAAATCGGCATTCGGGCTGAAGCTGGCATAACGCTGCGAGCAGGTAATGAGTACCGTCGCAGTTTGTGTCCATTGTGGAAAAGCCGTCCTCGAAGCTCTCGGCGACAAAACTTTGCGCGGCGAGATGATAGCATTCGTCTACCTTACAGCGGCTGAGGATGTGAAATATGCTTGGATAACTTTCGAGACTGCCGGCGTGGAGCACAATACGATCCTTGATATGCAATATCCGGCCTAGGCGCTGCTCGGGCTGTTCAAGCGCTACGCGACGGACGAGACCGTGGACTTCGTAGCCTTGATCGAGAAGATATTCGGCGAGGTAGCTTCCGTCTTGTCCGGTTATACCGGTGATGAGCGCCTTTTTCATGGCCGCAGTATAGCAAAAGTGGCGGAGTCAATAATAAAGAGAATGATTTCTTATGCTCAAAATTTCGAGGACGTGATGTTGCATCGGGTCTTCGAGGGCCGGAAGGATGGCTTTTATATCGACGTCGGCGCATGCGATCCTGTTGTCGAGTCAGTAACGAAGTTTTTCTATGACGAAGGTTGGTCCGGTATCAACCTCGAGCCAAACGAGTGGTTTTACAGCAAGCTGCTGGCGGACCGCCCGCGCGACATCAATCTGAATCTGGCGGTGGGCGAGCGCGAAGAGTGCCGGCCGTTTTACGTCTTCGAGCAAATTGGGAATTCTACTTTTGAGGAGGCGAGCCGCGACCGTTACGTCGAGAAAGGATTCGGAGCGGAGCAGAAAACAGTACACGTAACCACACTGGCGGCGGTGTGCCGGGATTACGTCAGGCGCCCAATCGATTTCCTGAAGGTGGACTGCGAGGGTTGGGAAAAGTTCGTCCTCAGGGGGGCCGATTGGGATCGTTTCCGCCCGATCGTCGTGATCGTTGAAGCGACGGAGCCCGGTACCACAACTCCTGCCTGGCCGGACTGGGAGCCTTATCTGATCGAAACAGCCCGATATGAGAAGGTTTATTTTGATGGCCTGAACCGCTTTTACGTTCGGCGAGAATATGCGGATCTGCGCTGCCGCTTCGAAGCGCCGCCCAATGTCTTCGACGATTTCAAACTCCATACCCTTCAAGCAGCGGAAGAGTCCAACCATGCTCTGGTACAGGTGCGAGACAGTTTGACAGCGCGAGTGGCGGAGCTGGAGGAAAAACTACACCGTACGGCCGCGGAGACAGAGGAGAAGCTGAACCGTACGACCGCGGAGATGGAGGAGAAGCTACGGCGTACGGCCGCGGAGATGGAGGAGAAGCTGAACCGTACAGCGGCGGAGGATCTGCGGCTTACGGAGTTACTCCGCGCTCAAGAAGTCGAACTTCGCTGCGCCCAGGCCTCTCGCGATGCTGCGGAACAAGCGAGGCGGGCATTGATTCAAGACCGAGACAATCTGGCAGGGCGGCTGGCTGAGATGGAAGCGCAAGCGATGCGCGATCAGGAGCAGATTGCGGAATTGGAGAAGGAACGCCGTGAGTTGGAAGCAGCGCTTGTTAAGAGCCGGTTATGGGTAGGACAGTTGTCGCAGAATCTGGCAGCGTGCAAACAGCGCCCACGGGGCTAAGTCTAAATTGCTAGCCCCTTTTATCGGCGCGTACTCGAAGGTGAGCCGGAATTTTAAGCATCCGAATCGGTACAATACTCGAAGGTAATGCTAAAGAATGTAAGATACGCTGCGCTATGTGCTGCATTTGCCGGGGCGATCTGGTTGCAGGGTTGCGGAAGTAGCGGCTCTGGTGGGATACACGAGGGCGACCAGCTGAGTTCGTTCTCGCAAGAGATCAGTTCGCCGGTTCATGAATTTCAAATAAAAGCAGGCGGCACTCACACCATCGATATCTCGGTGAAGAACACTGGAACTGAGGCTTGGTTTGGGGGGCAGGCCAAGCCGATGACGGTTGACGTGAGTTACCGCTGGGTCGACAGCAAGGGCAACGTTTTAACGGCCATCGAAGGCAACCGGACACAGCTTGATCGGCCCGTGCTCCGGCCCGGGGAAAGCGATGCACTGAAGCTGGCAGTGACCGCGCCGCCTAATCCAGGTCCATATAGTTTATGGGTATCCATGGTTCAAGAAGGCGTGGCCTGGTTTTACGATAAAGGGGCAAAGCCTCTGATAATAAAGGCAACGGTGGATTAGCTTTTTGCGTGCGCCGTTTACGGCGGCGGCGGCTGCCGCAGATGGGGATGGAGCTTCGTTGTGACAGCGAAAAACATAACAGATGCCCATGTGGCGCTCCAACTTTTCGCCGGATATACGGAAGCAGATACCGCGATCTTTGACGAGTTCATGAATCCAGATGCGAAGCCTCAACAAGGGTTTCTTGTCGACTTCCTTGGATCGCGAATCCGCACGACCTCCCTTTGGAAGCAAGCGCGGGCACTAGATGGCAGAATAACGGGAATTCCGGTGCCCGCTGATTTCCACACCGAAGCCATAGAATGGATCGGATTGCTTAAGGCTGCACGGAGTGCCAAAGACCAATACGTGGCTATGGAACTTGGCGCCGGATTTGGGCCATGGTCAGTGGCCGGCGCTACCGCAGCGCGGCGGCGCGGTATTCGTGACATACGCCTGTGTGCCGTTGAAGCCGACCCGCAGCATTTTCAGTTTTTGCAGCAACACTTTGCCGATAACGGTTTCGACCCCGGTCGGCACGCGTTGTTCGAAGCCGCAGTCGGGGTTAGTACCGGCGTAGCGCAATGGCCTCTAGTTGAGGATTCCTCGGAAGCATGGGGATGCCGCCCTCTCGAGGACGGTAGAGATTACACCGGGCGAGAGTTCAATAAAACAAAACAAGTGTCTGTCATTTCCATGCTCGATTTAGTCCGGAGGGAACCCAGGTGGGACCTTGTCCATATCGACGTGCAAGGCGATGAGGTGGACATTTGCCGATCGTGTATCGATGAGCTCAATGCAAGGGTTCGATGGATTATTGTTGGCACGCATTCTCGCAAAATCGATGGCGATCTCATGGAGCTACTGTGGCGTTCCAGTTGGTGGCTTGAACATGAGAAACCGGCGAGATTCTTGTTCGCAGGAAACCGGGCGACATTGGAGGCAATGACAACAATAGATGGCACACAGGTTTGGCGAAATCCACGCTTAATGCATGAGGGCGACGCGTTGACGTCGTTCTCGCAGGAGATCGGCTCTTCCTTTAGTCAATTTCGAATGAAAGCGGGTGAGACCTATGCCGTCGACATCAGTGTCAAGAATACCGGGACGCAAGTTTGGTATGGACGTGCACAGGTAGCGCCTGTCAACGCGAGTTACCGCTGGCTTGACAACACCGATAATGTCTTACCAATCGAAGGCAACCGAGCGTTTCTCACGCGTGCTGTGGTTCGACCCGGAGAGAGCGATGCCTTGAAGTTGGACGTCACGGCGCCTCCCGATCCAGGTTCATACAAGTTGTGGATTTCTATGGTTCAGGAAGCAGTCTCGTGGTTTTATGACCGCGGCGCAAAGCCGTTGGTCCTTCAGGTTACCGTGGACTAACTTCGCGACGGAATTAGCAGTCCCGCGAGCCTATGCCGATAATCGAGGTGGGGGGCCAAGGTATCAGCGAGTCGATCCGTCGCCACATCCAAACCAGACGATCGAAGATACCCAATTGAAGACGGCTAAAGTGGCGACGCCTAAGAACCCTCCCGTTCACGTACCATCCAGGGTAGGTAATGCGATTGAAATCGAGAATCCGCTCAACACGATATCCCGCCAACTTCATTTTTTGCTCCAGCTCGGGTTTCGAATATCGCCGAAAATGCCCGAGGACCTCATCGAGAGTTCCATACACGGCAGGCCCCTGGGGGACCAGGATGATGGCGCGTCCTCCCGGTTTGAGGCAGCCGCGAATGTTCCGCAGACCTGACATGTCATCCTCGATGTGCTCAAGGACATTAAGGCATACTACGGAGTCCACTTTATCCCGCCAAGGTTCAAAATCCTCCATGCGGCTAAGATCGCAAATGGCCGTTTCGATATTCGGCCGATGATGCAGACGAGCCTGAAGCCGGCTTAAGTGCTCAACATCAATATCGGTAGCAATATAGCGGCGCCGCCTGGAGGCGAGGATGCGCGTCAGGTTGCCCATGCCCGCGCCAAGTTCCAGGACTTCTTTGCCCAAGTATGGCGAAACAGTATCCGCCATCCATCGATTGAAGTGTTTCGCCCTCGACAATGTGTCGAGGATGTCGGGCCCATGTTCCTTGTAAATGTCCGCCGAGACGGAATAACGCACGATAACCGCCAATGCCGCGAAGGCATCTTTGAGGCCGATCTTCTTGCCTTCTTCGTAAGTTCGACCCGAATATCCGATCGGGATCTCGTAGATGCGTGCTTCGCGTTTCGCGAATTTAATAGTCAGCTCAGGTTCGATACCGAATCGCTTGCTATGGAGAGGAATGCTCTGTGCGAGAGCCGTGCGGAATGCTTTGTAGCAGGTTTCCATGTCGGTAAGGTTTAAATCCGCCACAATGTTGCATACCGTTGTCAGCACTCGATTGGCGAACGCATGCCAGAAATACAGTACGCGACGCTCTCCTGCCACGAGAAACCGGGACCCGTACACAACGTCGGCGTCGCCCTCTAGTAACGGCCGAAGCATGTTTGGATATTCCCGTGGATTGTACTCGAGGTCGGTATCTTGAATGATTGAGTACTCGCCGGAGGCATGTTCGAGAGCAGTGCGCACCGCGGCGCCCTTTCCCTGGTTGCGATCATGCTGAATTAATCGGATCGCCGCGCTCGGATGCCTGTCTATGTATTCCTGAATGGTTTCGAGTGAGCCATCGGTAGAAGCGTCATCGACGATGATCAGTTCGCGTTTCATCGCTGTCCCTGAAATCTCGGGCAGCGGCGCGGACAAGACACGATCGAGAATCGCACTGATGAATTCTTCCTCGTTGTACACTGGCATCAATATCGATAACAGCGAGCTCTGCATTCGTCGAAGAAGCCAGAATAGCAGAGCCTTTTACCATTAATTCTTTCGGTTAGACAGGTTACAATCGCTCTTGTGTCCAGCACCGAACTAGATCGCAGGCAGGCTGCCGGCCATACAGCGGCTAGCGCGACGCCGCCCGATTCGAATTCAGGTCGTAGTTACTTCCCCTGGATCGCGGGCATTGTCTGCCTACTGAGCCTGGTTATCTTTTTTCGCGATTTCCTGGATTCGGGCTTCAACCTCATCGCCGGCAACTTGGGAGATGACCGCTTCAATATCGCGATACTCGAGCACTGGCGCGCAGTGGCTCATGGCCGAGCGTCTTTCAGGTCCCCAAATTTCTTCTGGCCCGAGCAGGGCGTATTGGGTTATAGCGACTCGTTATTTCTGTTTTCGCTTCCGTACGCAGTCGGGCGTGCCGCCGGTTTGGATCTTTACATTGCGTTCGAGCTGACGCTGATTTTGTTTAAAGCCGTGGGATTCGTTTCGATGCTCTGGCTGCTTCGGTCTTTCATCGGAGTAAGCCGGTCAGTTGCGCTGGTGGGCTCGACTCTGTTCACCATATCAAACCTATACTTTATTGATACCGGGCATGCGCCCCTCATGACGGTGGTATTTGTCCCATTGCTCGCGTGCTTGGCTCTCGCCGGTTGGCGCGCGTACGGACAAGACCAGAGGGGTTTGGCGCATGTCTATTGCGGATCGTCCGGACTCCTGTTGGCCCTGGTTCTCTTCACATCTTTCTATATTGGGTGGTTCGCCATGCTTGCCGGCGCCATAGCGTTCGTAAGCACTCTATTAGTCAAATTAGTTCGAGCGCAATCCCTTTCTCCATTGCGCAAATGGGCGCGTTTGACGGTCAGTAAAAATCCGATCCTTGTAACAGCACTATTAGCCTTTGCCGTAGCAATAATCCCATTTCTGATTACATACATACCCGCGTTGAAGCAAACGAGTGGCCGCCAATTTCAAGAGGATCTTCTTTTTAGCGCGCAACCTACTGATGTATTGAATATTGGACGGGGAAATTGGATGTGGGGCCGCGCTATCGACGCGATAATGGTTTGGTCAGGTCACGGCCCAATGCTGCCCGCGGAAGCACAAACGGGCTGGCCTCCATTAACACTTACACTGATCGCGGTTGTCATCGTCCTTGGTCTCCGAGCAGGACGCGTTCGCGTCCGCGCGGGCTCGCTGCAGTACGACTGGCGCTTCCTCACCGCTGTGCTTGGAATAGCCTTTCTCATGGGCTGGGTGATGTCTATCAAAGTCGGCGAACGATCTCTCTGGTGGCTGGCCTTCAAATTCATCCCCGGCGGGTCGGCAATTCGCGTGCCGGCACGTTTCAACCTCGTGCTCAATATTTTCGCGGTGATTCTGGTCAGCTTGATGCTATCTGAGTTGAAGAACCGCGGCCGCCGGTGGGCGCCCGTTTTCTGGAGCATATCTCTGGTACTCATCGCGGAACAGATCAATACGACACCCACCCACAGTATTAGCCGCGACAGCGAAAAAGCGACTTTCGCCCGTGTCGCCCCCCCTCCCTCCATCTGCCGTTCATTCTTTTTGACACAACCGGCATCCCCCACGCGACCGTTCTATGCAGACCAGATCGATGCAATCCTGCTTGCCCGATTAGACAGTTTGCCCACTCTAAACGGTTACAGCGGCTGGGCGCCACCTGGCTGGAATTTCCCTACGTTCGATAAAGCCTATCTCCAAGACGTCAGGCGATGGGCGTGGGCGAAAGGGGTCACGGCGGGTCTCTGCGGGCTCGATCTGCACGATGGATCTTGGACTCCCGTAAATTTCACGAAGACGCCGTATCGTCTTGGGTCGGCGATCGACTTCCATGCAGGTGGAAACGCAGACTTCTATGAAGCAGAGGGATGGGGCCTAGCGGAAGAAGGCGGGTCATGGACGGTGGGCGCGCACTCTGTCTTATTGTTGGACCTGCAGGCGCCTCCCACAACGGACCTTTGGCTTACGTTCAAGGCGCATGCATTTGTGGTCCCGCAACACCCTACTTTCAAAGAAACACTTCGCGTGAATAACAGCGAAGTTGCGGAGTGGTCCATTACAGACCCGCAGGTTGAAGAACGGGTGCGCCTGCCACGCGACCTCGTTCGTTCACGTCTGCTCCAAATTGAATTCCTCAATCACGATCCTCGCTCGCCGGGTGAGTTCGGCCTCTCAGCGGATGCAAGTAAGCTTGGGCTGGCTATTGAGACGCTGAAGCTTGAACCGGATTTGCCAGGCCTGACAATTAATTTCCGACGTGGTGGAAATGCGAAGCTTTACGAAACGCAAGGATGGGCCAACCCTGAAGACGGTGGTACGTGGGCTGTCGGTCGCCGATCGGTCTTATCAGTGAACTTGCCGATGCCACCAAAGACGGATTTCTGGCTTACTCTTAAAGCCCATGCATTTACGCCTCCACAGCGCTCTAGTTTCGAAGAAACACTGCGGGTAAACAATAAGCAAATTGCAGATTGGTCGATCGCGACTCCTCATATCGAAGAACGAGTCCGCCTGCCACTGGATCTCGTCCTTTCCCGTTCGGTCCGAATCGAGTTCTTCAATCATGACCTTCGCTCACCAGCGGAATTCGGCCTCTCGACGGATGCCCGCAAACTAGGGTTAGCCATAGAGACGTTGGAGCTTGAGCCAGCCAGCTTTCCGGCTAATTGAGGGAATACTGCCGTAAAGTCTAACCGTATGGCGAAGTTCCGCCAGGATACAATCGCTCTTGTGTCAGTTCCAGAGCTCGATCACGGCGATATTAGCGATCCGTCCGCGGTCGGCGCGGAGGCCCGCGAATCGAATGCACGTGGTAATTATTTCCCGTGGATCGCCGGTATTGTCTGTCTGCTGAGCCTAGTTATCTTTTTTCGCGATTTCCTGGAATCGGGCTTCAACCTCATCGCCGGCAACTTAGGAGATAACCGCTTCATTATTGCGATACTCGAGCACTGGCGCGCAGTGGCTCATGGGCGGGCGTCTTTCAGATCCCCAAATTTCTTCTGGCCGGAGCACGGCGTATTGGGTTATAGCGAGTCGTTGTTTCTGTTTTCGCTTCCGTACGCGGTCGGGCGGGCCGCCGGTTTGGATCTTTACATTGCGTTCGAACTGACGCTGATTTTGTTCAAAGCCGTCGGCTTCTTCTCGATGCTCTGGCTGCTACGGTCTTTCGTCAGAGTAAGCCGGTCAGTTGCGCTGGTGGGCTCGACTCTGTTCACCATATCGAACCTATACTTTATTGATACCGGGCATGCGCACCTCATGACGGTGGTATTTGTCCCATTGCTCGCGTGCTTAGCCTGCGCAGGTTGGCTTGCATATGGCCGAGGACAGAAAGGTTTGGGACATATTTACAGCGGGTTGCTCGGACTCTTGCTGGCCTTGGTTCTGTTCACGTCGTTCTACATTGGGTGGTTCGCTATACTCGCGGGCGGCGTCGCATTCGCAAGCGCCGTTTTGCTCCGAATACTTCAAGCGCGATCTCTTTCTCCGCTGCGTGAGTGGAGTCGTTTGGCGGTTGGTAGAAGTTCGCTCCTTGCGACGGCGTTATTGGTCTTCTATGTGGCCATCATCCCATTTCTGATTACTTACCTGCCAACGTTGAAACAAACTAGTGGCCGTGCATTTCAAGAGAATCGTCTGTATAGTTCGCGCCCTGTGGATTTGTTGAACATCGGAGAGGGAAATTGGATATGGGGCCGCGCTGTCGACTCGCTAATGATCTGGTTAGGCAACGGGCCTATGGCGCCTACCGAGTCGCAAAGAGGTTGGCCTCCACTGACTCTGGCGCTGATTGCCGCTGGACTGTTTCTAGGCTTCCGGAGAAAAGAAGATCGGGGCCGTGCGGGCTTACTACGATACGACGAGCGTTTTCTCGCCGCTGTGCTCGGTGTATCCTTCATTACCGGCTGGGTGCTGTCAGTAAAGGTCGGCGAACGATCTCTCTGGTGGCTGGTGTTCAAATTTATTCCGGGCGGCTCAGCAGTACGCGTGCCAGCCCGCTTTAACCTTGTCCTCAATGTGTTCGCGATAATTCTCGCGTGCCTGGTCCTCAATGGATTGGCGAAGCAAGGCCGGCGCGTCTGGAAAGTTGTTTTCTGGGCTGTCTCGTTTTTCCTCATAGCCGAACAAATCAACACGGCCCCCGCACATCTCATTCGCCGCGACAGCGAGAATGCGATCTTGGCGCGCGTCGGCCGCCCGCCTTCCACCTGCCGTTCGTTCTTTCTTACTCATCCTGCAAGACGACCGGGGAAACTGGCCCTTCTATCTATAGATCAGATTGACCCAATGTTGATTGCGCGAAGCTATAACATTCCTACGCTAAACGGTTATAGCGGCTGGTTTCCGCCTGGCTGGGACTTTTTTGCCTTCGGCAGGGGCTACCTTCAAAACGTCAGGTGGTGGGCGCGGCGCAAAGAGATCACGTCGGGTCTCTGCGGACTCGACCTGCGGGACGGATCTTGGACTCCCGTAAATTTCACGAAGACGCCTTACCGTCTTGGGTGGGCAATCGACTTCCATGCAGGTGGGAACGCAGACTTCTACGAAGCACAGGGATGGAGCCACGCGGAAGAAGTTGGGTCATGGACCGTAGGCGCGCACTCTGTCTTAATATTGGACCTGCAGTGGCCTCCCACATCGGACCTTTGGCTTACGTTCAAAGCACACGCATTTGTGGTCCCGCAACACCCTAGTTTCAAAGAAACACTCCGCGTGAATAACAGCGAAGTTGCGGAGTGGTCCATTACAGATCCGCAGGTTGAAAAACGGGTTCGTCTGCCGCTGAATCTCATTCGTTCCCGTCCGCTCCGGATCGAATTCTTCGATCACGATCCCAGATCGCCGGCGGAACTCGGCCTCTCGACCGATGTCCGTAAACTTGGGCTGGCCATCGAGACCTTGAAGCTTGAGCCAGATTCGCCGGGGCTGACAATAGATTTCCGCCGCGGTGGAAATGCGAGGCCCTACGAAACAGAAGGATGGAGCGAGGCAGAGGATGAAGGCACGTGGGCTCTGGGCGGGCACTCCGTCTTATCGGTGAACTTGCCGGCTTTGCCGGCGGTCGATTGTTGGCTTTTACTTGCCGGGCACGCATTTACGCCTCCGCAGCACCCTAGTTTCGAGGAAACGATGCGAGTGAATGGTAAGGAGGTTGCCGAGTGGTCCATTACGGATCCGCAGGTTGAAAAACGGGTTCGTCTGCCGCGGAATCTTGTTCGTTCACGACTGCTCCGAATCGAGTTCTTCGACCGTGACCCTCGCTCGCCAGCGGAACTCGGCCTCTCGCCTGATGACCGCAAACTCGGGTTGGCGCTGGAGAACCTGGAGCTTGAGCCTGCCCGTTCTCCGGCTAATTGACCGGAACACTGCCGTAGGTCGACCGTTTAGGTCAGTTACCCGCTTCAGTCCTCCGCGCACCAGCGAAGGACTTCCTGAGTGAACAAGCACCAGGTAGGCAGATTCAGATGCGTCGTTTCTTCCGTCTTTTGATTAGCGTAGTGATCGTCGATAAAGGCTATCACCGCCTTCCTGAGGTTGACGACATTCAGCGGTTCAACACAATGAATTCCCGCCGGACCCAGGCCTTGCAGGCTGGGGATTGTTGTGGAAGCGATCACTGGCGTGCCGAGCCAGAGACTCTCGACCGGCGGCAGGCCGTAACCCTCTGCGGCACTTACGTAGATCGTTGCCCGCGATTGGTCAATGTAATCCCGGATCGCGCCGTCTCCCGAAGCAGGGCATAGCCTAAATCCCGAATTCTTGTGCGACGCTAAAGCCTGTACTTTTTGCGCGAACGCTGGTTCAACCCATCCCATCTTGCCGATGAAATTGAGCTGCAATCCCTCGATCTGCCGCAGCAATGGCTCAAACGCCTCCAATATCAACTCGTGATTCTTCCGCGGCTCAATCGTTCCAAGAACGCTGAATGCCAGCGGTCGGTTTAGAGTTGGCTGGTCCTCCCTTGGGCCCAGGGAGTCGCAACCAAGCGGCAAAACGACGCCGCCGCGAGCATTGGTTCGCTTCAGGCGCCCGTAGTAGGCGTCACGTGTGTACTCGGAAATAAAAGCGCAACAACTGGCCCTCCGGAGAACTTTGTAATATTCGCAGATTTGCAAGAGCCAGTCCGACCAGAAGTATTCCGGATGGGTGACCGGAAGGAGGTCATACACGATGAACCGGTAGCGTTGTAGCTCCCGGTCCGGCAGCTCGCGAAAATATTCGAGGCGCTGCCACTCGATAAAGACCTCCGGGACGAGAACGATATCGTCCTGCGATACTTTGACCGCTGAACCATTACGGACGGCGCCGATTCGGCGGATTTCCGCGATTTGAGACTCGCCTGGATCCTCGAAGTATCTCGCAATGGCATCGATTAGAGCGGGAGGGAAAGCAATCCAAGAGCCTGCATCAAGGCGGACTGGAATGGCGGCGCCGGGCGGCAAATACCTGCAGATCTCTCCCTCAATCCGCTGAATTCCGGTAGTGACTGGATTAGTGAGGAATTCAGTCAGATCGATATACAGACTCATACGGTTTGAAGGCCGTGAAGATCGGAGGAAGGCGCTCCTGAGGCTTTCAAATCGGCTTGCTCGCAGGAGCATGCCGCCGCAGGCTCGCACCAGCGGAGAACCTCGTCAGTAAACGACTTCCACGTGGGGAGATTCAGGCGCATGGTTTCTTCTGTCTTCTGGTTAGCATAGTCGTCTTCGAGAAAGGCCAGCACAGCTCGCCTGAGATTGACGACGTTCAGCGGATCGATGTAGTGAATGCCCGCCGAACCCAGATTCTGCAGACTGGGAATTGTAGTGGAAGCGATAACCGGGGTTCCAAGCCAGAGACTTTCGACAGGGGGGAGCCCGTAACCTTCCGCGCTGCTGACGTAGATTGTTGCGCGCGACTGTTCGATGTAACTTCTGATGGCTGCGTCCCCGTGCGCTGCATGGAACCGCAGCCCGGATTTCTCATCCGATACAAGCATCTGAACTTTTTGAGCGAACGCCGGATCGACCCAACCCATTGCGCCGACAAAGGACAGGTTCAGCCCTTCGATCTGCCGGAGCAGCGGCTCAAATGCTTCGAGGATCAACTCGTGGTTCTTGCGGGGCTCAACCGTTCCGAGGACGCTGAAGGTCAGCGGGCGATCGAGAGCGGGCCAATCCGGCCTTGGACCAAGCGAATCGCTGCCCAGCGGCAGAACTACTCCGCCGCGAGCATTGGTTCGCCTTAGCCGGCCATAATAGGTGTCGCGCGTGTATTCGGAGATGAATCCGCACTGCCGGACGCGCTTAAGGAGTTGAAAATAGCTATGCAGACGTGGAGGCGCGTCGAGAGGGAAATACTCGGGGTGAGTCATCGGGAGCAGGTCATAAACGAGGAAACGATACCGCTCCAATTCACGGTCTGGCACCTTGCGAAAGTATGCAAGCCGCTCCGCATTGTCGAAGACCTCGGTAACAAGAACTGTGTCGGCCGCCTCGAAATCCACCGGTACTCCATTCTCGGCGCCGAGCCGGCGGACTTCCCAGATATCGGATTTGTCGCGAAAATATCCTCCAATGACCTCAATCAGTTCAGGTGCAAGAGCGACATAACGACCGGAGCTAATTCGAACCGGGATTGCCGCATTTGGCGGCAAGTACCTGCACAACTCGCCCGCGATCCGCTGGATTCCAGTCCTGATCGGGTTCAGTAAGAACTCGCTCAAATCGACGTAAAGACTCATGCGAGGCCAAGAATTTCGATCAGCCGCTTTCCGTAATACTCGAAGTTATGCGTCTCGAGGTAAGCGGCGCGCGCGTCTCGATGAGAGTCGCGCCCGGTTTGCGCTTCCCAAATCAGCGCGAGTTGTTCCGCCACCTGCAGCGGGGAGAAGCGATCCGGCACTGTCGATATGTAGATAGGAGCACCACAGGACTCGGCCATATCGGCGGTGGCGACGCTGGGCAGTCCTGCGCTGATGCAATTGATGAGGGTGGCCGGCAATTGCCCGAAGGAGTAATGCCGAAGCTGAAGAGCGGCGTCTGAGGCAATCAGGAAATCGCGATATATTGCATCGCCAGCAAATTCAGCGCCGCAATGCACGTGGTCGGCGATTCCGTATGTGGTCGAGATCCGATCCACTTCTACTTTTGCATCTCCCGGTTCGCCGACAAAATACAATTCGGCAGGGACATTCCAGCTTCGGAGAAGCTCAATCGCGAGGATACAGATATCCATACCTTTCGCACGGTTGACACAACCGAAACTGGACACGAGAAAAACGCCGGGGTCTATGCCGTGCCGCTCGCGCGCTGCTTGTCTGGCAGATGTTGTCAGCTCGGCGTTGTCAAACAGGACGGTGGGACAACAAGGGGCCACGTGAGACTCGACTCCGTAGCGTTTCTTGATCTGAGCCTGCTGGGTCACCGTATGCACAATCAGGGGAGAGGCGCGTTCGACAACCGGCTCGATAAACAGCGAGGCTGGATTGGGGTCATGCGGTAGGTTATTTGCCTCCTCCGCACACACGGGACGTCGAAGGAGTCTGGCGGCTAATTTCTGGAACTCCTCCTGTCCTAAACGTTCCAAGTAGATTTGGCTGAGCCGCGTGTCGTAAAGGACGCAAGGGCCGCCATAGCGTTCGAATACGTCGAAGATCCGGGTGTGGTATGGGGAGTTTCCAATCACCGAGACTACGCCATTGTATTGTCCATCGAGGAGGGGAGCTAGACTGACTTCGCCGGCATCAAAAAAGTTGCCTTCGAAGGTGAGCGGGCGCGCGGCATCTGTGTAAAGATCGGAGTGAAACAGTTTCTTGCCCGCCTGCATCGTCATGGCCGTGTACCGGGCACCGGTCGACTGATCGGGCGGATATGGGCTTAAAAAAGCTAACCGCGGTTTATTGGGCTTAGCCGAAATAGCAATTGTGCTGCGGGTCAAAACGGGTGCTTCGAGTGCCTTCCAGAACCGTTTTCCTACCTCGTCTTCATGAAACTTGGGCGCGAGGTGAGCCTGCGATACGGCAAGAGAAGCCCGCCAAGCGGGATTGTGCAGCAGAGCCTCCAATTTCCTCGCGAGGCCTTCGATATCGTGGGGATCAAAAAGAGCCTCCGGCTGCTCAACCAGTTCCATATGCGCAGCGCACGTGGACGCAATCACAGGACATCCGCACACAGCGGCTTCCACAACGGGAAGGGAAAACCCTTCGATCTGAGACGGCGCAATGGCAGCGATTGCGCCAGCATGTAGCGACACCACCTCTTCATCCGAGATGCTGGGTCTCTTCCATCGATCGGCAAGACCCGAGCCGTCAGTAGAGTAGAAGATTTTTTCTTCGTGTGTCTCAGGATAAAACTCCAAAAAACTGACGCCTCCTTTGTAGCCGGTATAGCTGGTTGCGTCCAAAAGCTCCAATGCGTATCCCAAACTGTAAAAGCCGATGACTTTCAGGGGGATCCGCTGCCCATAGATCAGGTTCAGGTGGCGGAGAGCTTTGACAGCAATACCCGTGTTCTTGCGCCTGTCGTCTCCCCCAAGAGTTACGAAGTAAGGTTCGCTGCAATCGTAGGGAGACGACACTCGATCCAAACGATTCCGAATTTCGTATAGAGAGCGCCGCACACAGGCACCGGTCACATGGATTCGGCTGCGAGGAACGCCCAAGAGTTCGGAAGCGCGCCACGCCGTATATTCCGATATGGGGAAAAACAAGTCGAACGTCTTGAGGCGCGCAAGTCTTGCGACATACGCGATGCGGTCCGCAGCTGTTAGTAAATACCCCGGCCAGTCGAGCGGGATGAAATCATAAAGTACCGCGGCGCGAAGAACGCTGGGATGATTCTGGAAACGGAGGCTGAACCGGGGGTCATGCGTCATTGGCGACCCATCTATAAACACAACCGAAGCACCATTCAAGCAAGGATTGGCCGAGGAACTTATCTCATCAACCAACGGCATGAATTGCGAGGGAAGTTCTGCCATCCGCGGGTCGATCAAGCCAACTAGCTTGCAGTCCGCTAAGCGACTGTGTCGGCGCGCGCGCAGAAGAGCGGCCGTATGATATCCAATCCCTCGGCCTTGAAAATTCTGGTCTTGGAGACAGCGAAGGTCAACGTATATTACTGGCTGCATGCGCTCGGATTAAATCGGACGCGTTCGAAATTGAAGGCTCCTCCGGACTGCTTAGTTTCCCATTCAGCTCCGAAGTTTGCAATTGCTGCTGACGGAACAGAGCAAGAAGCAACTGCTCCAAGGCATCCCATTGCGCTGCGTTGTTCCGCTCCACGCCCTGTATTCGTTCCTCGATCGCGCGCAAGCGGCGTTCGAGATCATCCAGTTTTGAAAACCCTTCAGCGACCTGAACGGTGATTTCTGCAAAAAAGAAAGCTTTAACTTTTGCGAGAAACCACCAAAGCGGCCTTTCAATTAAGGCGCGGTAAATAGGGCGAAGAATAGAGACGATTGCCCGTTCGAGAAACTTCATTGGTTAGTGTTTCCAGTTCGAAATAGAATATGACGTTCGATCCCCATTTCGAATGCCAAGTGTTCCGAAGAATTTCTGCAATCAAGAACCGCTTTGAGCGAGCATAGCACAATGGAGACCCAGCTTAGAAGCGGGGTTCCGCAGACGCCTCCGATGGCTGGATGTAGCTGCGGGGGCCGATCGAAAACAAGGTCGGCTAGCGAACAGTTGCCGCCGGCCCGAACCAGCGCTAAGCGAAGTTCGTGTTTGCGGATCGGGTCTTCCAATCGCGGTTTCTTGCGAATTCATAAAGGCGCTGATCGACCTCTGTCACCTGGCGAATCAAACCTATTGCGGAGGTGTCCACCTCTTCTACCCGCGGCCTTTCCGGGCTGACGTTTTGCGCGTCGAAAGGCTGGGGCTCGTGCCAGTTTAGAGAAAGACTTATGCGAACGAGCGAGTTCGCGAAATCCTCCGTAAGACCAACAGCTGTGAAACTAATGAGCCGCTCCTTTGCGCGCTCGAATAGCGTCGCGGCGTTGTCAAACCGATCGGAATACTGAAGCAGTTCCTGCAGCTCGAAACGCGCCAAAGATGCCGGACCGAGTCCCTGAGCAATGGCGGTCGGATTACGTGGCGCCTTGGCCAAATAGGCGGCCTGATAATTCTCAACCATGTGCCGGGTCGCCGGATGGATACAAAACTCCGCGAGTGACATTTGTTGAGCGTGCTCATGAGACGGGTGCTCTGGAGCTCGTCGTACATGGTAATAATGCGAGATTGTGCGTTCGACCGGGTCGCGCAACATCGTAAACGTAGCGAGCGGGCGACCCAAATAGGGTTCCAAGTGGGACAGAAAATGTCCGCGGAAGACGTCCCATTGGTCCAGGTCAGATCTTGGAACAGTGATCAACTGGTCCCACAACCACCATGGGCAGACTTTGGCGGCCGGAAATAGCTGTTCAAGAAAGCGCCACACGGACATGCCCGCAGTTTTGGGAATGTGGAAAAAATAGATTCCGCTTGCCGCCATAGAGAAGCAAGAACCTTTATTGTAGATTCATCAGGGTTGACGCTCCGTCCCGTGCCGCCAACAAAGACCCCAATCTCGCTGATTTTCATCTGTGACGCGGCCGCTATTAACCAACGAGACCGCATGGCCGAAGCTATTGCGGCCAACAATCAGGAGGCATTCGACTCAGTGTTGGCGTTCGACCTGACCGGCTCGGCGCGTGTGCCGCCTGGCGTTAGTGCAGTGGAGGAAGAGATCCTAGGACGGAGCCTCTTACGCCGGCTCTCGTTCTTCGGTGGTGCGGAGTACCTGCCGTACATGGCGGCGCCGCTGCTTCTGCGTCACCTTTGGAGTCAACAGCGGGCTGGTGATTCTGTCATTGCTTATCCTGGTGTTTCGGCGGAACGGATGCTGGCGGCCCGCCAAATGCTTGAAGGCGGCTGCGAGGCTGTCCTGTTGCGGCGGGACGACATGGCGCCTGTTGTAGTTGCGTTGGCGCGCAATACCCGGAACGAGCGGATGGTCGCTCACTGGGCCGACCGAATGGAGCGCTTTTCGTCGGACGCCAACGAACAGGAGCCCTTCGATCCTTCCTTGGGCAGTAGCTTGGTGGAGCATCTCTGCGACCGCGTAGGCTCGATCAGAGATGGGGAACATGAACCAATTCCCTACGGCTCGAGTTGCCTTCCCACAGGAACCAAGATCACACCGGTTCTACGCGGCGCCGTCAGGGCGCTACTGCCTGCGTTTCAAGAGCTTCTCGACGATCCTTTCACCAATGCGGTTCGTGCATTGAACACACCTTCGGCAAAAGTCCAGCAGGATTCCGGAAACCTGATTACATCGCTGCTGTTTTTTATTTGGTTCACGCGGCCCGATCTTCAGGTTGGATTTGATTTGTCACAGTTCGACGGCAGGAGAGGTTTAGTCGATTGGTTCTTGAGCCGAGCCGCAAACGAATGCAACGTGACGGAGGAATTTCTCGCGCCGGTTCGATCCGCACGGCAGACGTCTTGCGCTAATTCGCCGGAACAGCAAGTTGTCTCGGTCGGGAGAGAGGAACGGGCGGCCAATACGCGCACGGGAGTGAACCTTGTGGGCTATCCTCGCGCCGAAATGGGAATGGGCGAGCTGCTTCGCCAGTCTGCCGCGGCTTTGTCCACAACGTACTTTCCCTTCTGCATTGTCGATTTCAATTTCGGTATTGTCGCCAGCGAGCGCGACACACAATATGACGCCTTTGTGCGATCCGACAATCCTTTCCGTATAAATCTATTCCACATCACCGCCGATCAGATGCGTCTGGCCTGGGAGAAATTGGGACCGCAATTTTTCCGCAATCATTACAATATTGGCTATTGGACATGGGAGTTAAGCAAGTTTCCCGACCAATGGCGAGGAGCAATCGATCTCGTCGATGAAATATGGGCTCCTTCTAAGTTCATACAAGAAGCAATTTCAACGAAAACGAACAAGCCTGTCGTCTGGATGCCTCTGGCAGTAGAGTTTCCGGCGCCTGCCGCTGGGATTGAACAAGGGGGGAACCGGGAAAAGTTCGGTCTTCCGAGCGACAGGTTTCTTTTCTTGTTCTCTTTCGATTTTTCCTCGTTTGTCACTCGAAAGAATTTTTCCGCCTGTATCGACGCGTTTCGAAAGGCATTTCCTGAAAACTGCGAGCAAGCCGGTCTTG
>JBAUZG010000417.1:0-24556 GCA_049585195.1 Bryobacteraceae bacterium
TGTTTGATTCCAGATGTCCGATGCGGCCTTCGACCTTTACCGACTCGTGCACATATTGCCCCACCCATTTGGCTTTGCGCCGGTCGAACAGACGAACCTTGCGGTCCGGATACCAGCCTCCATGCAAGATCCACCTGCCCAGGTATTGCGCAAGCCGAGGCATGGTGTAGCCATCGTACCGCGGACCAGCCTTCTTAATTTGCCAGATCTCGGCCTCGAGCGCCTCGCTCAGGCTTTCATCGGCGTCAAGGGCAAGAATCCAATCGTGTGAGGCAAGTTCGGCGGCGATATTTTTCTGCGCGGCGTATCCGTGCCAGAACGTCTCTACGACGCGGGCGCCCAGGGTTTTCGCGATTTCCACCGTCCGATCGTTCGAGCCGCTATCGAGAACCAGGATCTCATCGCAACACCGCAGGCTCTCAATGACGCGAGCTATATTTCTCTCCTCGTTGTACGTGATGATGGCCGCTGAAATTTTCATAGCCATGTTGGAAGAGCGGGGCAAGGCAGGCGCCATGACGCTTCGTTCCATGGCTCAGCCCTATCGCAAACGCACCGGCGTTAAAGAAAGAGAAAGCACGAGAATAATCAGGGCTGCCGCGGCGACCGATTTTCTTGTCGGATTCAGGGCTTCGTTGTCGTAAACCAAAGGATGCCTCGCTCCTAGCAAGAAGAGTATAAGCGCCCACAACAGCCAACTGATGGAAAAAAAACCCATGGGTAGAAGAAAGAGAAGAAAAATTCTCGAAAGATTTCTATGACCCGGGCCCAGCAACGCATATAGAATGTGTCCTCCGTCGAGCTGCCCGATCGGCAATAGATTGATCGCAGTTGCCAGCAGTCCGCCCCATGCCGCCTGCGCGAATGGATGTAGCACGATGTCGGCCGGCGAGCTTGATGGGAAGCGAATCCATTCAGCGGCCCGGATGAGCAACGGGGTCCCGAAAACGAAATCTCCGTTTGCTGCGACGTGAGGAATTGCTTTCGACCATGCCATCCCCAGCGCGAAAACAGGCAGCAGAACCAAGAAACCCGCCACCGGGCCCGCCACGCCGATATCAAAAAGACTGTCGCGCCGGTAAATAGGACTCTTGATCCGAATAAATGCCCCGAACGTGCCTAGCAACAAAGGCGACGGAAGAAAGAACGGCAGCGTGGCCTTAACCCGCCACCGTTGACACGCTACGTAGTGCCCCAATTCATGGGCACCCAGAATGAGCAAGAGCGGAATGGAAAACATCAAGCCCTGCCAGATCAGAGGGTTGCCCTGAGCCATCAGAACATAGCCCTCCCAGATCTGGTCGCTTGTGAACGGACGGCCCGCGTAAAAGCAACCGCTGATCGCGGCTCCGTATGCTGTCGTGGTCGCAAACGTTATGGCCAAAAGCAGAACGTTCACCCACCACAGCCGCGGCCACTTTGCCGCCTGTGTTTCCTCGCGGCCCACCGCCGCGGGCACTAAAGGCGGCGTTAAACCTTGTTCAGCCACGGCGCTAATGAAGAGTTTGCAATTCTTTGCCGGGTTTGAAGCGCACCGCTTTGCCTGGTGGAATGGCTACTTCCGCTCCCGTCCGAGGGTTGCGTCCAATACCCGTTTTCCGTGGGCGCACGTTAAAGATTCCGAACCCCCGCAGCTCGATCCGGTCTCCTTCGCTTAAGGCCTTCTTCATCGTCTCGAACACCGTCTCCACAGCCATTTCAGCCTTCGTTTTTGTGATGCCCGTCCGGTTCACGACTTCATTTATGATGTCCAGCTTAATCAAGCAGCCTCCGAGCGGTGTTGCAATCTCAATGATAAGAAGAGGGTTAACGGACTGTCAATCGGAGTTCCCACGGCGTCTCTCAGGATCTCGCATTTTGCATTTTTTGCCGCCTCCGCCAGGATAACTTACCGGGTTCGGCGCAAGGTCGGCTCTCTCAGGGATGAAAACGTTCACAGTACCAATACTTTGCGTTTTGGCCACCAACGTGCTCCCCCACTGGCATGGAGGCTCCCAAGCTCACCCGCTCGCTGCTGCTCTTTCTCGTCGAAGACAGCCTCAGCGATATCCGATTGATGCGCGAGGCTCTTCGAGACACGGAGCTTCCCGTACAGTTGAGCGTAGCCCATGATGGAGCAGAAGCAGTCGATCTCCTCGAGAGCTGCAAAACCGGTCTTGCTCCTCTGCCCGATCTCATTCTTCTCGACTTGAATTTGCCCAAGAAGAATGGGCGCGAGGTTCTTATGGAAATCAAGAACGACGCGCTGCTCAAGAAGATCCCTGTACTGGTGATGACAAGTTCGACGGATGAGGATGAGATATCTGAAGTTTACAATCTGAATGCCAACTGTTATATCAGAAAACCTTCAGATCTCTATGAATATGAAAAAGTTGTTCGTGCGATCGAGGATTTCTGGTTCTTGACTGTTCTTTTGCCTGATTCGCACAACACCTCCCTCGACCCTTCGGTTCGCTGGCATCGCCCTGGACTGGTTACCGAGTCCCCCACTCCACAGCGATCGGCGCTCCAGAACTCGATCGGTTAGCGTGACCTACGGATTGGGAGACCCGGCTCGCTTCAACGCTGCTTGATGAACGTGCCCTCTTGGAGGTCGGTCATTGCTTGACGCAGCTGCTCTTGGGTGTTCATCACTATCGGGCCGTACCAGGCCACAGGTTCCTCGATTGGTTTGCCCGATACCAGTAGGAACCGAATCCCTTCGGGTCCGGCCTGGACCGTGATCTCATCGCCTCGGTCGAACAGAACAAGTGAGTGATTCTTAACGTCGTATACAGGCGCCGCTTCCCGTTGATCAACGCGGTCTGTTAGGACCGCTTGCGGATCGGAGGCGTCGCGAAACACGCCGGAACCTGCAAACACATAGGCAAAGGCGTTCCGGGTAGTCTCCACTTTAAGCCGCTTCCTGTGGTTGGGCGGAACGGAAATGTCGAGGTAGTTGGGATCGGCCGCCACACCTTCCACCGGTCCAGTTTTACCCCAGAACTCGCCGCAAATGACACGAACCTGGGTACCATCATCGTCGGTGATCTCGGGGATCGCGCTCGACGGAATGTCCTGATACCGTGGGTCCGTCATCTTCAGCGACGAGGGCAGGTTCGCCCACAGTTGGAAACCGTGCATGCGGCCTCGCGCGTCGCCCTTCGGCATCTCCTGATGTAAGATGCCGCTGCCGGCGGTCATCCATTGGACGTCGCCGGCTCCCATCTTTCCCTTATTGCCCAGGCTGTCGCCATGCTCGACCGATCCGGCCAGCACGTAGGTGATTGTCTCGATCCCGCGGTGCGGATGCCAAGGAAACCCGGCCAGGTAATCTTCGGGATTGTCATTGCGGAAATCGTCGAGTAGCAGGAAAGGATCGAAATCCTTCGTTTTGCCGAAGCCGAAAGCGCGCTGCAACTTGACGCCAGCTCCCTCGATGGTGGGCTTCGTTTCGATGATCTGCTTAATCGGACGTAACGACATATGTTTAACCTTTCTGCGCCGCGGGGTTCTCGATGTACCGGGCGGCTAATTCATTCAGGCCTTTACAAACTGGATGTCGAGCGTAATGGTTATCTCGTCGGCAACAAGAATACCGCCCGTTTCGAGCGTAGCGTTCCAGGTCAGGCCAAAATCCTTGCGATTGATTTTCGTCGTCGCCGACAATCCGACGCGCGTATTGCCCCACGGGTCCTTGACGGCTGGACTTGGTCCTTCAACCTTAAACTCGACCGCGCGCGTGACACCCCGAATGGTCAGGTCGCCTGAAGCAGCCAGTTGTCCGCCGGCTTCAGGGGCTATCCGTATTGACTTGAAAGACAGGGCGGGGAAGTTCTCGGCATCGAAAAATTCCGCGCTCTTCAGATGGGCATCGCGCTGTGAGTCGCCGGTGCTGATTGAGGCGGCGTCAATCGAAGCCTCCACTCGGGAGTTGGCCGGGTCGGCTTCATCCAGGTGCAGCGTGCCCGTAATTCGCGTGAATTGCCCCTTCACGTTCGAGATCATCATGTGCTTGACCTTGAACTCGGCGACTGAGTGGGCTGGGTCGACGTTCCAGGTGGTAACGCCGGTTTTGTGTGTAGCGAGTGTACTCATAATAGATATCCTTTCAGGGTTTAGATTCGTTTAACCGATATTCGTTGCAACAAATAATAGACCAAAAAAATCAGGTCAGGCCGCTCCGGCAGGCGATCAGCAGCTCAGTTAGCGCCCTAAGGCGACCCCGCCCCAGGTGGCCCAGTTGCTTGCGATGTGCATCCTGCACGGGTTCGTCCAGCCGGGCGAGCAGCTTGAGGCCCTGCGGCGCGATTCGGACCAGCACCGTGCGGCGGTCCTTAGTTTCCCGGCAGCGGGAGATCAGGCCGCGCTTTTCGAGCCGGTCGACGAGACGAGTAATATCGGGGTCCCGCGTAATCATGCGGTTACCGATTTCGCCGCACGCAAGACCCTCCGGCGCGCCCCGCAGAATGCGAAGCACATTGTACTGATTCGAAGTAAGATTCTCGGTTTTCAGCACCTGCACCAAGCGGCGAGACAGCATGTCCGTGGTACGCAGCAGGTCGAGAAACACCGCCTCCTCCCGTGAAGGAGTACGGCGGGCGTGGCTCTCGGACTCAGCAGCCGCCATCATCTATTTAAATATTACTTGTTTTAACGACTATTGTCAAGACGGATAGTCTTGCCCGCCGCCCATGCGAGCGAAATCAGAGAGTTGCTAGGTCGAAAGCAAATCCTTCACCGCGCCGAGTGCCTGACTTCCAGCGGCTGCAAAGGCAGCGGCAGTTTTGGGGTCGGTTTCTTCGGGCGAGTACCAATTAATGGTGAGGGCGAAATAAACCCACCGATCATCGAAGAACATTGCACCAGGCACTGAAAGACAGTGGAAGCCGGTAACGTCGATCGAGCCGGCTTTCACGAACGCGCTTACGCCCAGAGGCAGCGGCAGGAGATAGATGGCATCGCCGAGCGACAAGATTCGCCGGTATTCGTTCAGGGTTTCGGTATGGCTGAAAAATGCCCCTTGCAGCGCGCGTGAATAATAGGAGACTAGATCGTCGGCGGTAGATGCCATTGTCTCCACGTTGTTGAGCGGCGAGTACACAACCGGGCCCTGGAGGGCGATCAGCAGCTCTTCCCACGTAATCGTCTTGTAATTCTTTGCGCCGAAGATGTAGGCGAAAAGCGACCGCGTGCTATCCGGAGCCAGGGTGTTCTTCAAGCCAGCCAAGGCGATGAACTTACGCACGTTGTCCGGGCCGACAAGCTTAAGCGACATATCGGTGCCGGTATTGTCGCTGTGTGAAATCATTGCCTCAAGAGCAGTTCGCTCGGTAACCATACCGATGAGGTTGGGCGGGTTGAAAACAGGGCTAACAATCGACCAAACGCTCGCGTCAAGCGCGACCTGTGTCCCGGTGATGGTTTGAACGACATGTGGCGAATCGGCCTGGCGCAAGGCTTCGCCCAGAATAAAAGTTTTGATCGCGCTGCCCACAAACAGCAGTTTCGACGAGTTGAGCTCGAGCAGGAACTCGGGCTTGCCGTTCACCGCCGGCGCGAAAATCTTGACTGCCTTGTCGCCGGGCAGCGAGTCGAACAGCGGCAGGATCTGGTCTTCCAGCAGCGTTTGCTGCTCCTTCGGTTCGCCCATTGCCCGCAGCGCTAACGGCGCCACGCCGGTACCGAGCGCTGCGCGTGTCAGAAACCCTCGTCGTGTGTGAATCATTTGTGCTCCTTGCGTGCGTCCGCCTGCTTTGAACTACCCATGCGGAAAATCGAGGCTGCTGAGTTCGTGGAGGCTCAGCGATACCTCGCCTCCAATGCGTCGATTACGGTCTGCAAGCTGATCCGGTGGGTGCCCGAACCGTCAAACACTTTATTTTCATCGGCTCCCTGCACTTCATGCCTGCAGAACGTCGAAAGCGTGCCCTGGGAATACGGCCGGATAACCACATAATTTTTCGTTGTTCCCCCCGACCGATCCTCGCGGCAAACGTACAATAAGAGCTTCTTCTTATATGTCACTCCGCTACTTGCGTACTTGGTCAATTCACTCCTGATCCCTTTATTGCCGCCCATAATCACGAATTCGTCGTCGCTCTTTTTCAAACTGAAGTCGCCGTTCGAAAAGAATTTTTTTAGATCCTTCGCATTTGAGGTAATCAAGTTATCGAAGCTCTGCAGTTGCTGTTCGCTGATTCGCGTTCCAAACTCGGGCCCCAGACCTTCTTGGGAACTGTAACTCAGTACGGCCGCGTAAACATCCCCGGCTTTACAGGGAATCGCCAAAAAAGCCATGAGCGCGAAACCAGTAAGGATGCCTTTTATATTCATGACATACCCGATTCTCGTCATATGTTTAGTGCTTTGCAATGCCCCGACATCATCTATTTTGGTAATGAATCAGTTACTGTCTGCATGCTGATTCGGTAATTACCGGTCGTATCTTTAGCGGCCCGCCTCACTTCCTTTCCCTCGTCCCGAATCGGAGTGCCAGCCACATCGAAGCTCGTGTCCTTCCCTAGGATGACCGCGTAGACTGTCTCAGGCTCGAGCAAACTCTTATCGTCGTCAACCAACAGGCATAGCGAGAGAAGCTTAGTCGAACTCACGGAATACTGTGCGAGAGGTTTCAAGCTGGCCTTCATCAGTTTCTTACTACTTTTTATTACAAATGAGTGGCCAGGCTTTAACGGATAATCGGAGCCGTTCGAAAAAAACTTGTCTGGCTCCTTCTTTTTCTCTCTAACCAGCTCAGCGAGGCCCTTCGTGCTTTGGATGCCGCTCGTCTGATCTTCGGTCAAGTCGGCAAAATGACATTTCATCTTCTTAATACCTCCTTAATTATTAGAAGCGAGGCGGATTATTAGATCGTGCCTCGCTTAAGAACGTCCACAGAAAACTGCACCTTGTCTATTTTGTTAAGCTTGTTTAGGAACTGCCGGTATTGCGCTTCATTGTCCTGGCATTGGCCCCGGTTTAGCCAAAGCGTGATTGTCGAGAAGAAAGACGGAGAGTATTCCTTATACTTCAGTTTCTCCCCGAACTCGGTCTCGACGATCGCGGTGTCGGGTTCGGATACGTCCTCGTCTTTCTTGATGGGTCTTTTGCCCGTGTGGTTCCAGATCTCGTCCTCGCCGCCCTCGTCCTTTAGTCTCAGATAGTCGCTGTGGTTGTAAACAAATCCCCAGACAATGGGATTATCGGCCGGAGCCTTTTGGAAACTATAGTAGCTCTTATTGCCGCCTAAAAGGATTGAGCTGCCGGAGTGGACGAACTCGATGGAAATACTCAACGCCGGGTCGGGGGTGTCTATCTTGAATACTTCAAGACTGACGTCCGAAATCTTTGCTTCGACATCCTTAAAACTGCCCTTCGCAAAGCCGTCTATGAAGTTGAAGGTCAGGCTGCCAGTTTCGAGCAGCTTGCGACGCTGTTCGTCCGATAATGTGCAATCGAACGTGGTTTTCTTCAGCGAAGCATTATGTTGCCGCTGGTTGATGATCTTTTTAAGCAGATCGAGCGTGTGCGCTTTTCGGACCGTGTCGCCGATTGCCTGGAAATCTTCATCCGCCAGGAATGTGTTGGCGATTTTTTTCCGGTCATCATCGGTAAGTTCAGGCGGCTTCTTCTTTCCTATACCCGCTTTCTGCCGCTCGAACTCCCGTAGCCGGTCCACCCATTGGTCGAGATTGTAGAAATCGTCGCCGACATCCTGAAGATACTCGTATTGCCAAGCTTTAACGAAATGATACTGCGACCACAAGAGGTTATCTCTGGCCCGGCTCTGCATCTCGCCCAGGTATTCCTTTATGCCTGGATCGAGCACGGAATCGACGACCTGGCGTTGATTGGCGAGGGCGTTCATTTCGAGTAGACCGCTCGATAGACGGGCGCTATAGGCTCCGATAAGCTGCTGATGGAAACAGAATGTGGCGACTGCTTGAGCTTTCTGCAGGTTTAGCTCCTTCACCTCGCCAAGCAGTTTCAGGTAAGAGTCCCGAAATTCGCTGCCAACAAGGATCTCTGTAGCCAGCCGGTCGACCTCTTTCTCGTCGTAGGGAGCGGTGAGGGCGACAATTCCTTTGCCGATTTGGGCGACGCCGCTGCTTAGTCCCGAGAGGTTGGTTAGCAATTCTCGGGTCTGCTTCTCGGCGGCTTCCTTATCCTCTTTGTATCTCTCTTTTTTTGTTTCTATATCGGATTTTTTCTTCTCGAGCGCTTCGACTTTTGTAAGGAGCTCCTTTTTTTGTTTTATCCGCTCATTCGTTTTATCTTTGGCTTCTTTGTTTAATTGACTCAACTCGCTATAGAGCTTTTCTTTGGCTTTGCCCAATCTGAGGGTGGCGGCTTCGCTCAACTCCTGCTCGAACGCTGTTTTCTCCTTTTGCTTTTCGTCCTTGGCAGCTCCTGTGAGGCCCTGAAGCGCAGAGTCTACCTCTCTAATCCGTGCCCTGATTCTGTCGCGCTCCGCCTCCATTACGCCGCTCCACTCTGTATCGACGGCTTTCGCATGGGAGGCCACAGTCGCATCGAATGCTTCCACCGCTCCTTTGGCGGACTTGATCTGAGACTTGAGATCCGCCATCGATTCCTGCGGCGTGGCAATGTTGGCACTGCTGCGCTTGATAAATAAGCTTTCGTTCTTATCAAGGAAGTCTTCTGTTTCGGAGCTCAATTTGCTAAAGAACGTGCCAAATTGCTTGGAGGCATCGGGCTTGTTCCAGTCGAAATCGCCGGCGAGGCCGAGAGTTTTGCCCGCCATTCCCAGATAAGGCTGGCCGACAGGTATGCACTCCGCCAAGCCGCCGATTAGCTTCATCGCGCCGTTGAAAATTCTCTGCTCTTTGATTTTGTCCTTCGCCTTGACAGAGGCCTGCTGGCGTAAGGCGTCCACATCGCGCTGCTTAGCCTCGAACTCCTTTTGAATCGCATCCATCGTGTCCTTAGCGGCGCCTAATCCTTCGTAGGAATTGGTCAGTTCCGCGCCCGCTACTTCCAATTCCTTCTTAAGCGCCTCGGAGGTTTGCGAAAGTGCCTCCTGTTCATCGTCGAAGCGGTCCCATTCCTGCTCCATTTTCTGAGCGAAATAGAGTATTTTCGACGACTCTTGACTGAACAAATGCCAGATTTGGTAATTGGTCTTGACATCCAGCCGCGGTAACCAGCCCGGAGGGTTGCCATAATAGTCCAGATTGTTGTTCATGCTTGTCAGCATGGACTCTATTTCGGACCGACGTCCTAGCAATTCGGAAGATAACGATTTGGCATCGCCGGAGAGCGAGGAATAGTATGGCTCGAGTATCGCGCGAGCCTTGGCGCGGTGGCCGTTACGGTAAGCATCCCGAGCGTAAGCAGCGACTGCTCCAAGGGCTTGCGGGTGCAGCCACAACGAACCTGTGCCCGGTTTTGTTTCCACACTGCCCTTTTTTCCATCGCTGCCTTTCTTGCCGGCGGCCGTTTGGCCTGCTTTGGCGCTGACATCCGTCAAAGAGACGAGCGGTGGATGGGGCGATTGGAACACATCCTCGTGCCTTACCAGGCGCATTTCCATCCAGTAGGCCGGGCTCGGACCTCCTGGCGATCCGCCATTTATGGCCTCCGATTGGTCGCCGGCATTTCCGAAATCAACGTTACAGATGCTGGCGTTTACAGGCGCAGTTGCCAGATAAGAAATGACACGACCGCCGTTGCCTCCATCGCCAGGTTTACCAGAAGCGTAGGCGTTCTCTCCGTCGCCCGGTCTTTTTCGGTTCGGGTCTACATGCCTTTCGTAGTTAGTCAGCTCGGCACGGACGCAGCCGACTTTGGCACCGATTGGCAGTGCGTGACAACCGTCTGAAGTGATCGTATCCCCGCCGGGCAGAAATGTTCTTCTTACATTTGCAGTAGCGATGTTATCGTCGAATAAGACCAACCGACAGTTGACAGCTTTGTTCTTTTTGAGCGCCTCGTCTTTCATTGCGACTTTTTCAGGCGATCTGACTTCTCCCGGCCATCGCCAAGTGTCCAGTCGGTGATTGAAAGTTACGGCTTCGACATACTTCTTAATGTCGTCGTATGTTACCGGCTTCAAGTCCTTTCCCTTGTCGGCCGCGGGCCGATCGGTTGCGGTGGGGTCATATGGCTTCAGGCCTCCTTTTTCCGCATTCTGGCCTTTTGAGCCCTGGCAGATAAAGCGTTTCTTTCCAAGATTTGTGTTGACGATCTTTCCGACATATAGGTGAATGTCCCCGGCCTTTTCGCCGTTCTTGCCATCCGCCGTTATGTAAGTTGGCTTTCCGCTTTTGTCGGTAGGATGGCCTTCGGAATTCTTGTAGGGAGAGACTGCGGCCGCAGTAAACCCTGCCGGAGTTGTATTGATGCTTCCATCCCCCTCGAAGATAAGCTCGCGCGCGTGAATCGTTACGTCGGTCCGGGGGAACCGCAGAGGCAGACGAATAATGACCTGGTCGGCACACATTTCAAGCGCTTTGAGATCCAGAACATCCGTGCCCTGGTAACTCATTTGTTTCTTGTAGTCGTTGCCCCTGTCCCAGATCAACTTTACGCCGGAAATCTTCACTTTCTTCGTGGGCTTATTTTCAAACGTATTGAACTGTAACTCCGGCGGGTTGAGGTGAACTGACGTGTGAATGAAGCTGCTATCCTCCGGCTCGCGCGTCTTTCGAACAGCATCAATCAAAAGAGGCTTGGCTAGGGTTCCATCGCCTAGAGTCTTTTGAGACTCGGGGATCGGTGTAATTGCTGCTTGTGCTCCTGACATGGACTCTCCTGTTTTCTCGCTTACTCTGATCTAGGCTGGAACGATTGCCACTAGGCAGAACGCGCCAGGTGTTTGCCGGGGCAATACGTGCTCCTGACCTCTCATGATTACGATCTTTGCTGTCTGCTGCCGACGTGCCACGAAGAGAACTTTAGCCGCAAAGTGCCCGGTGAGCAATCGAGGCTACTACGGATTTTGCCTACGTAGCGTCACGGTTTGTTGTACGTGATCCCACGTAGAAGACGCATCGTCGCTGCGTAAGCACGGTTACGCCCTCTTGCCGGCACGATCGGCGGAAATGTTCGCGGCCCGAAGTGTAAGATCGTGTGAACCAGCAATTTATGGCCGGCCGGATTCCGATTGCCGTTGCGCTGAGAGCGGTCTGCCTGGTTTTGGCGCTGAGTCCGCCATCGGGTTGCGGAGTCCTCTCAGAGCCGAGTGACGATTATTTGCAAACTGTGTGGACGACGGAAGACGGATTACCCCAGAACTCCATTAACGCAATATTGCAAACGCGGGACGGTTACATTTGGCTGGCCACATTTGGTGGACTCGCGCAGTTCGATGGAGCCAGATTCACGACCGTCGACACGGCTAATACGCCTGGGATGACCAGCAATCGCATCCTGTCACTCTGCGAGGGCCAAAACGGGACACTATGGATGGGCACGGAATCCGGCGCGGTGATCAGCTACCGGGAACACGTCGCCAAGACTTACACATCCAGCGAGGGCTTGCCGGGCGGGATTGTCTGGGCGGTCAAAGAGGATCGAGCCGGGTTGCTTTGGATTGGCACTTCAAATGGTTTGGCCCGATTGCAGGATGGCAAGGTAACGGCCTATTCAACGAAAGATGGCCTGCCGGACAATCGAGTGTGGGCCATCGATGTGGATCAATCTGGCAGGATTTGGTTTGCGACAAGTGGGGGCCTGGTTCGGCTGGAAGACGGAAGGTTCACAACATTTCTGCCTCGAGGAGGCATGCCTCTGGGTGGTTTCTTCGTTTCGCTCTGCCCGCGGCAGCAAGGCGGATATTGGATCAGCACCGAGAACGGAGTAGCTAGCTTCGACGGCGGGAGCTTTGTCTGGCGCCCCGATATTCCCAGGTCACCCGCGCTCCAGATACGAAAGTTAATGGAAGACCGGAAGGGAACGCTCTGGATCAGCGGTTTCTCGCCCGCGGTTACGACTCGATTTGTCGATGGCAAGTACTCGCGCTACCGGCTGAAAACAGACCCCGCGATGGTGAGGGCGATGTACCAGGACAGGGAAGGGAATTTATGGATGGGGTCGGATGGCGGCGGCCTGGTTGAGCTTAGGCGGCGCCGGCTGAGGACGTATACGGTGGAAGACGGTTTACCTGGTGACAGCGTTCGCTCAGTGACCGATGATGGGGCCGGCGGTTTTTGGATCGGGACTGTGGCGGGTCTGGCGCACTGGCGCGCGGGGAGATTCACTAACTACACGGACCGCGATGGAATGCTGAGCTACGACGTGGCCGCGCTGTGCCGAGCACGAGACGGGAGTCTGTGGATCGGGAGTAATTATGGCTTGACACAATTAGAGAGCGGTCGCTTTGTCAACTATGGTCCCAAGCAAGGATTATCGAACCCCGAGGTGCACGCGATCATGGAAGACCGTGATGGCTCGCTTTGGGTGGGCACAGAAGGCGGATTGAATCGGCTACGCAATGGCAAGTTTGAAGCTTGGCGACGGAGCGATGGTCTGGTTTCAGACGACGTGCGCTTCATTACGCAAGCCGCCGATAGTGCGTTATGGTTGGGCACGACTGGCGGATTGAGCCGGTTCAAGGACGGCGTTTTCACGAATTACACCACGCGAGACGGCCTATCGAACGATTATGTCCGCGCTATTGTGGCAGAGCCGGATGGAGAGCTCTGGCTGGGAACGTACGGCGGCGGATTGAACTTCTTTCGCCAGGGGCATTTCACGCCTGTCACACGGGCGCAGGGATTGTTTGACGATTTCATTTCGCGAATTCTCGAGGACGGGCGCGGGAATTTCTGGTTGCTGGGCAACCGGGGAATTGCTCGAGTGACCCGCCGGCAATTGAGCGACCTTGTCGAGGGCCGGCTGCACTCCATCACCTCGGTGTCCTATGGAGCCGCGGATGGGATGAAAAGCAGTGAAGGAAACGGAGGCAACCAGCCGGCCGGGTGGAGAGGCGCAGATGGGAAGCTGTGGTTTCCCACGATTAAGGGAGTGGCCGTCCTGGACCCTAGCGAAGTGAACGAGCTGCCGCCGCCCGTGGTTATCGATTTAGCAACTCTGGATGGCCGGAGAGTGCCCGCGGAGCAGGCTGTACGGATTGGTCGAGGCAATGAAGACCTTGAGATTCACTACACGGGACTGAGTTTCAGCCGGCCCGAACAGATGCAGTTCAAATTTCAGCTCGCAGGTCTGGATCAGGAATGGGTGGATGCGGGCTCGCGGCGAACGGCCTATTACTCCCATCTTCCGCCGGGCGACTACACTTTCAAAGTAATTGCGGACAATGGCGACGGCGTATGGAATCAAGAAGGAGCGGCGCTGCGCATTCTTGTCGCTCGCCCCTATTGGCAAACCTGGTGGTTTCTGGCGCTTTCCATGGCGGCGGCAGGCGCCATTGTAACGTTCGCTGTGCACTATCGGCTGTCACAACTTAAGCGGGCGCAAGCAGCACAGCAATCGTTCTCGCGCCAATTAATCGACTCACAGGAGAACGAGCGCAAGCGCATTGCAGCCGAATTGCACGACAGCCTGGGACAGCGGCTTGTCATCATTAAGAATCGCGCGCTTTTGCTTCTGCAGACCCGCGCCGACGTCTCCGCGCTGGCCGATCCGCAGCGCGAACAGATCGAGGCGATCTCGGCAGAAGTGTCAGAAGCCGTCCGCGAGGTGAAGGAAATTTCGTACAATCTGCGACCCTACCGATTGGACCGGCTCGGCTTAACCGCAGCGGTGAAGGGGATGATTGAGATGGCTTCGGCGGCCTCTTCGACCGACTTCTCCGCCGAGATCGACGACATCGACGATGTGTTTCCCAAATCGGCCGAGATCAACTTTTATCGCATCATTCAGGAATGTGTGAATAACGTCCTCAAACACTCGCAAGCGGCAGAAGCCTCTGTACGCATCCGGCGCACTCCGGAGCGGCTCATTGCGACTGTGCGGGACGACGGCAGCGGGTTTGCGCCGGATTTGGCCAATTACGACTCACAATTAGGAGGATTTGGGCTAACCGGTATCTCGGAGCGCGCGCAATTGCTCGGCGGGAAAGCCAGCATTCATTCAACGCCTGGGCAGGGGACGGTCGTCACGATCGAAATCGATTTAGAGACCTAACTATGCGCGATGAAACTCGGATTGTAATCGCGGACGATCACCCGATTGTAAGGAAAGGCCTGCGGCAGGTAATTGAAGAACAGCCGGACCTAAAAGTGATCGCAGAGGCCGGCGATGGCGAAGCCGGTCTGGCTCTTATCCTGAAGCTGCAGCCTCACGTGGCGGTCCTCGATCTTGATATGCCGAAGCTAGACGGCTTTGCGGTGGCCGCGGAGATCCGGAAGCGTAATGTGGCTGTAGGAGTGATATTCTTAACGATCCATAGTGAAGTGGACCTGCTACGACGGGCCATGGACTTGGGCGGCAAAGGCTACATCCTCAAAGAGAGCGCATTGGTTGATATTGTCAACGGTGTCAGAACTGTGGCTGCAGGACGGCCGTTCGTCAGCCCGTCGATGACGCCCGCCCTGCTCGAGATCCGGACGCGCGCGCAAGCTTTTGAGCGAAGCAGGCCGGCGCTTGGCGATTTGACGGCATCCGAGCGGCGAATTCTGAGCATGATCGCGGCGGGGAAATCGACAAAAGAGATAGCCGCGGAATTGCACATTCACCATAGGACAGTAGAAACACACCGGGGCAGCATTTGTCACAAACTCGAGCTGAACGGCCCCAACGCTCTGCTTCGGTTTGCACTGGAACACAAGTCCGAGCTGCTTGGTTAGGCTCCGGGGTTGAGCGTGCTCTCTATGTGGGACCACATAGAGAGAAACTGTAGTCTCGCGTAGTCGAAATTGAGAGCAATTCCAAAGTTTTCAATGAATCCGTCTCTTTCCCGCTTAGTTCCTGCGCAAACCAGGTGGTGGGGGCGGCGGTGGAGGCGGTTTTGGAACAATGCTGTAGATCATCTTCGGCGGTCCAGGGTCGGGACTCATCCAAACAAGCGTGAATCGTGCGCCGGCAATGAGGACCGCGATAATGCCTGCGGCTGCGAGTGCCAGTGTTGCCTTCTGCCAACGAGATAAATGTTTATCGCGAAAACGCGAGAAATTCGCCAATGCCCGTATTCTGGCCTCCAAACTGCCCCCACTGAACACACCCAAAGCGACAACTCCCGATGGAGACGCGGTGACATGGCGCGCCACATCCAATAGATCTTGCGCATAGTCTCGCGCCGGGAGAACTTCGCTCGCCACAAGTTCGTCGCAAGCCATTTCGCGGGTGAGTTGAAGTCTGCGCCGAAACAATGCGGAAACCGGGTGGAACGCGAGTGGAACCAGCATCAGTTCTGAGACCGCAAGCCATAGGGCATCGTTGCGTCGAACATGCGCAAACTCATGAATTAGTGCCGCGCGAACAAGCCGTTCGTTGCCTTCTTGAAAAAGGCAGTGTGGAAGCAAAATGGCGGGCGCAAAGACCCCGGTTGTGAGTGGCCCGGACGCTTCCGTGCTTGCCGGCAACATGAACACTCGCGTACGCTTCGCTCGTCTGTTGTCGCGCCAGGATTCAGGCAATAGCGACAGACAGGCCGTATCTACTTCTATTGCGCCTGCCCGGAGCCGATTCGTAGGCCGGATAGCGAAGAGCAATTTCAACGCTCGAACCATCGTCAGAATTACGGCAATCCAGACGAACCATCGAATCACGAGCAGAACAGCCGGGGAGGGCTCGGATACCTGACTCGAGACAGTGGCATTGCTCCACAACCCGAAAATGGCGCCGAACGGAAGCAGTACTGTCAAAGCCAATGCCGACATCGAACCTATGAAGCGTAAGCGCGCCGGCGATCCGGGTACAAAGACGGGGAACAGCTCGCAGATTCCAACAAGGATGAGCGCCTGCCAGCTCATGCTCAGAAGCACAGAGGCGAGCATTTGCTCAATCGCTGTCATTGAGGCTTCCTTGACGATTGAGGCCGGCCGCTCTCGAGGACCTTCTGCAACTCCTCCAATTTTTCAGGAGTTAGTTGCTCGTCCTCGATCATCGCTAAAACCAATTTCTCCGGAGCGCCGCCGAACAGGCGCAATACCAGATCCCGAATGGCCCCCTTTGCTGCACCCGCACGGCTGGTTGCGGCCTCATAGCGGTAGGCGCGATTCTCTAAGACGCGTTTCACCTTCCCTTTGCGATGTAGGATGTTCAACGCCGTTTGCACCGTCGTGTAGGCCAACTTACGGCCTCGGGGCAATCGCTCGGTAACCATCTGCACAGTTGCCGGGCCGTAATCCCAGAGGATATTCATCAACTCGAGCTCAGCCGGAGTGAGTTGCTTCGATCTCAACTTGCGAGCCACTGCGTCTATGCCATCAAGTCTAAAGCAACTCGGCCGCGTTGTCAACTATATTTATAGTACCTATATTCATAGGACAAGGCGGCCGTTTCCCCGATGGGCCAAAGTCAACTCATTCAGTGATCGCGATCGTCGCCGCCGTCGTCTCGATTGAGTGGCCGCAAAGCGTGCCTGAACACGAACCGGCCTATCTCGCTTCCCTGCCTGGTCCCATCTACCACCGCGGAGCGAAAGTGAATGCCGGCGTAGACTCGGGCGTCCGCATTCTCCGCAGCGGCTTCAGAAAAGCGAATTGAGTGCTTCGAATCAGGACGAAGGGAGTAACCCGGCCCCAGCCAGGCTGCGCCGCAGGCACATAACTGGCAACCCCTGGTGGATTCGGAGGGCTGGGGTTGGGTGTCGGCTGCCAGTCGCCCGGAGCGTACCGGGCGTATAAGGCACCTCGGCCGAGATGGCGTGGTCGGTGCTTCTCAATTTGATAATGGCAACCGCCGCTGCTTTCCCTATCGCGATCCCAACGCTTTTGGCAAGCCCGTCAGGAATAGCTGTCAGTTCCGCATCGCGTTCTGCATCGGCTTGTGCGATCGCCTTCGCCTGTTGCGATAGCGTTCCGAAACCGGTAGTGCTGGTATGGTAACTAACACCATGCGATTCATATGAACGTCCTTGCATCTTTTACAGATTGGTGTCGCCGCTGTCACATTAGTGGTCCTCGTCGCGTGCGGGTTGAAAATTCTCGTCGAATAGCTGCCTGCTGACGCGCGTACCAAGCTCAGTGCCATCCCGAAGCGAATGAAGGAAGTGGAAACCCGCGTAAATTCGAGCCCAGAAAACCTCATCCAACCAATCTGTAGTGCTATTAAATGTGTGCGTGTGAACCCCGTCACTGAACGCGAGGCTGTCCACGATTACGTGTACCTTTGGCGTTCCAAAGTAGTCCGCGACCAGTGTAGATACTGCACTGGTTACGCACCCATGCGCAGCCGGGTATTCCGGGTGATTTGGAGTGATTCCTAATGACGTCCAGTCCGAATCTGCGGTAAGTTCAGAATTTCCGCCGCCGGCCTGAATCGCGGTGACCGGCCGCCAGAAGCTGAACGTGTACTTTCCATTGAAGCACCCGATTAAGGAATCGGCCACTCCAGTCCATAGAATGGCCATCAACCGCGCCGAATCTATCACATTCAATCTGTAAGTTTGAATAAGGTAGTTCCAGGCTCGGGCGTACTGTTGCTGTGGCTGCTCGGTCCAAAACAGCCCGATCTCGGTTTGCTTTGCTGTGCGAATCGAACTCTTCGATTCTCCAAAGAGACGGGTGAGATTATAGTCGGCGACCCATTGCTCACTCGACAGCGGGTAAGGTCCGGGAGGTAGAAACTGAGAAGCGCTCTTCATCGTGAACGGGCGCATTTGCCCAAGCCAAGGCACTGCGGCTGGCAAGAATCCTGGAGGCGTGGGTTGCCAGTCGCCCGGCGCTGTTCCAGGAGTGTAAGGTAGGTCGGCCTCGAAGCCATCGCCGGTACGTGCGGTGATTAGCGCTCCGGCGGCGGCCTCTCCCGCTTCGACGCCCGCCTGCTTGGCTTGTGAAGTGGCTACGATTTTGCTAAGTGACGTTTTGAATTCCGCATCAAGGTCTGATTGCTGGGCTGGGAAGTATTTGACAAGTATGCTGTGTGCGGCTGAGACGGCCGCCGCCTCCTCAGATGCATTTCGATCCGTAGGTCCAGCGAAATAGAAAGGCCGAAATTTTCTATCGATACTGTTTACTGCGTCATAGACGGCGATGCTGGTGTAAGCAAAAAGGGGACCAGCACTTCCTCCCTGACCGCCCGTAGCGATGATGGTGCGCGACGCGATTGCGTTCCAATCTGTCACAACGTTCTGCGCTCGCAAGTTTGGAACAGCGAGCAGAGTAATCGCGCAGAAAAGCCACCCGTGAACTGCCTTCATACGTAATCTTCCTTTCGAAGCACTCTTCGGCAGCACCCGCGAACTCTAGATAACCTACCCCCGCTTAGCGCTTATCCGATTCGAGGGTGATGGTAAGTCGGTTTTGCGCGAGTCACAAGGATCTAAAAGGGTAATTTTGTGGAATGATGGATTGGGGTAGCGGGGATGGCGCCGAAGAATTATCTAAACGGTGTAAGGTCAGAGACTATGATCTTGCGCAAAATGGCAGATGATGATCTCGAGGATTGTATCGGGGTTAACCCCGCTGGCATCGGACAGGAAATGGTAGGCCGACAGCGAGCGTTCTCCGCGTGGAGAATACTCCTAAAAAGCCCCTCCTTCCAAGGTGTGGTCCTCGAATCGCCCGAGCCAATTGCGGGCCACCGAATCGCGGCTTTCGCTGCTGCCGTGTTCGTTTCTGAGGAGTTCGCCGATTGCGAAATATCCAATCCAAGGCCCGGCCTAAATGCGCGAGTCATTTCCAGCATTGATGCCGGCCAGCCCGTAGTCTTGACTGAGGCTGAACTCGAATACGGAAACACTTACTGCGGTCTATGCCAAGTGATTCTTTATTCGACGTGGAGAAGAGGCGTCCTTACACATCAACAAACTGAACAAGTCGAAATGGAGTTCGCGAAAAGTTATGTCCAGCTCTATTCGGGTTATCAATTACGACGGTTATTGTTTGAAGCGACAGACAGGTTCGATATTGAACACGCCACGTCTACGAAGACCTGGAGCATCATCAGCGATTTCGCGAATTTTCATACCAAGAACCGCGGCAACCCATGGAATCGGGATCGTGCTCTTGCCCTCATTGAGAGAGCGGAGGCACTGTCCATGCTAGGTTCGGTTTCTGCGTTTTTATTCGATTACCACAAGCCGATCTTGCGCTTCAGGAGAGGCGATCAACAACTTCTCGGCGCTGCTCTGGAAGGATTAACGGATCACGAACTCGCTCAGACGTTGCGCTTGAATCTTCAAGCGATTAAAAAGCGCTGGGCTTCCGTTTTTGATCAGGTGGCGAACGTCATGCCCGGCCTCCTGCCGGAATCCGATGACGATATCTACCGGCAAACGCGAGGGCCGCAGAAGCGGCATCATTTATTGGCCTATCTGCCGCGTCATCCGGAAGAGCTCCGTCCGTTCATTCGCTAAGCCTATCCGGCTGCTGGCACAGGATTCGTTACACTTTCAGGCATGAAGGCGTTTGTGATCGAGGAGCCGGGGGTGAGCGCCATCGCTGAAGTTAACGATGTCTCCCCGGCCGACGACGAGGTTTTGCTCCATACCCGCGTGGTCGGTTTCTGTGGAACCGATTTGAGCACGTTTCGCGGGAAGAATCCGCTGGTCTCGTATCCCCGCATCCCTGGGCATGAAATCGCCGCGACTATCGCGGCGGTCGGCCGCGGAGTGCCCGCATATCTCACGCCGGGTTTAAATGTGGCGGTCTCACCCTACAATCCATGCGGCTCCTGTGCCGCGTGCTTCCGCGGACGCGCAAACTCCTGCATGCGAAATCAAACCCTGGGTGTGCAGCGCGACGGCGCCATGCGGGAACGATTCACCGCGCACTGGAGCAAGGTTTTCGTGGCCGAGGGTCTTTCACTCCGGGATCTCAGCTTTGTCGAACCCCTGGCCGTTGGCTTCCACTCGGCCTCGCGGGGGCGCGTGCAATCGAGCGACACGGTCGCTGTCATTGGCTGTGGCACGGTTGGATTGGGTGCGATAGCATCCGCAGCGCGGTCAGGCGCGAAGGTGATTGCGATCGACCTGGACGATCGCAAACTCGAGCTCGCGAAGCAAGCAGGGGCGGCACACTCCGTTCATTCGGGCAAAGAGGACTTGCACGAATCCCTGCAGAGCCTAACCGGCGGGCATGGTCCCGACGTGATTATAGAAGCGGTGGGAACTCCCGGTACCTTTCGCGCCGCAGTCGACGAAGTTGCCTATACCGGCCGCGTCGTATACATCGGTTGGGCCAAAGAGCCAATCACTTATGAAACGAAGCTGTTCATCCTGAAGGAGCTCGACATTCTGGGATCGCGCAATTCGCTCGACGAATTTCCGCAAGTGATCGAAATGCTCCAACGTCGTGAGTTCCCGGTAGAAGCCACCGTTTCCGCGACCGTTCCGCTCTCCAAGGCGGGCGAGGCTCTGAAAGCGTGGAGCGACGCGCCACAGGCCTTCAGCAAGATCCTTGTCGAGATGGCCTGAATCGCGAATGCAATACCGCGAGCTCCCGCATTCGAGCCTCAAAGTTTCTATCCTCGGCTTTGGCGCCTCACCGCTCGGCAACGAGTTTCGCCCCGTCGATCCAGTGGAAGCCGAGCGAGCAGTTCGCTACGCTATCGATCGCGGCATCAATTTCTTCGATGTTTCCCCTTACTACGGGCGAACGCTCGCGGAAGATCGGCTGGGCTCGGCCCTCGAGGGCTTGCGGCAAAACGTAGTTCTCGCTACGAAGTGCGGCCGCTACGATACCGCTTCCTTCGACTACTCTGCCGAACGGACGAAGCGGAGCGCTGAAGAATCTCTCCGCCGCCTGCGTACCGACTATCTCGATATCCTCCATGTGCATGACATCGAGTTCGGAGACCGTGAACAGATCCTCAACCAAACCATCCCTGCCCTGAAGGAATTGAAGCGGCAAGGCAAAATCCGGCTTGCCGGTATCACCGGTCTTCCGCTGAAGATGCTGGCTGATGTGGCCGTTCGGGGCGAAGTGGACATTGTCATGTCTTATTGCCGGTACAATCTACTGATCCGCGACCTCGACATGTATTTGACTCCCGTCTTGAAAGAGCACGGCATCGGATTGCTGAATGCCTCACCTCTAGACATGGGCATTCTCACCGAATGCGGCGCGCCTGAATGGCACCCCGCGCCCGATCGCGTAAAGAAAGCTGGACAGAAGATCGTAGAATTATGCCGGTCGAAAGGCATCAACGTCGCCTCCGCCGCGCTGCGGTTCTGTCTCGACCATCCCGATGTCTCATCCACCTTCGTTGGCATGTCGAAACCCGAGCACGTGGACACAAACCTGAAAGCGTTCGAACTCGGCACTGACCCGGATTTTCTCGCGTCTGTAGAGCGTTTGGCAGGACCGGACCTGAACGTCACTTGGCCCTCGGGCCGACCGGAGAATCAGGACTGAGTGCGCTCCCTATGCGATGATGTGCCTTGCAAAATTAATGCAGCTCTTTCTATTCGTGGTTCTACTTTCTTCCGTGCTGCCGCGCATTTTCGGGCAAGTGCCGGCGATCCATCCAATGGCGCCTCAGCCGGACGACCGCTTCAAGGCCGACATCCTCGTGGTGGTGGCTCATCCTGATGATGAAGGCATGGCAATCGGCTATCTTGCGAAAGCCGTATTGGACCAGCACAAGCGTGTTGCCGTTGTGTATGGCACACGCGGCGACGGAGGCGGAAATGCCATCGGCCTCGAACAGGCAGCCGCCTTGGGAGCTGAGCGCGAGATGGAAGCGCGACGAGCCATAGCGGTAGTAGGCATCACGAATGCTTGGTTCATAGGCGCCCCTGACACGCCAAGCCAGGACGTGCTTCGATCGCTTGAGATATGGAACCACGGATCGGCGCTTTGGCAGGTTGTGCGATTGGTGCGGCTCACGCGGCCGCAGGTTATTATGACCTGGCTACCGGCGTATTCGGCGGGTGAGAATCACGGCGATCACCAGGCCTCGGGCGTTTTAGCAACGGAAGCTTTTGATATGGCGGCCGATCCGACCGTCTTTACCGAGCAGATTACGCCACCGAGAGATCACACCAGTCCGGGAAACTTGACCGAGGGATTGCAGCCCTGGCAGGCCCAGAAACTATACTTCTTTTCCGACACCGCAAACCAGGCGGCACTGGATGGCAAGGGACCGCAGTATCCCTGGGACGAAATTTCGCCATCGCGGAACGTATCGTACGGGCGGATTGCTTTGGAGTCGATTGCGAATCATCGCACGCAGGATTATCCCGGACTGATGGCTGCCGAGGCGCTGAAGAAGCGTGACTTAGGAGTGTTGAAGCAAATGCGCACGCGCCTGGTGCTGGGCAAATCGCTGGTTCCGGGCTCGGTCACGGGCGACGTGTTCGAAGGCGTCGTCTCCGCCCCGATACCTTTTAGACGCGCGCGAGGATACGAAGCTGAGGGTCGAAACGGTTTTTCGGCGGAGTTAGGAGGCCCCTGGGTCTTTTATCAGCAGTTTTGGAAGGCGCACGATTTGCCGAGACTGCACGAACTTTTCAAGCCCGAGGTGCGCGTTGGATTGTCGTCCGAAGTGAGTATTCCGGTGTTGCTTCACAACGACACGGGAGGCAACGTGAAATTTGAAGTGACTGCTGCAGCTCCGGCGGGATGGAGCGCGCCGAAGGGGACGGGAAGCTATCCATTAGGTCCGCATCAGAGCCGATCGATTGAAATCTCGATTCCAACTCCACCGAAAGAAGAAGCAGCTCACAGAGTGCAGGTGAGGGTGAATGGACCAGCAGGGAAGATCGCGGATGTTTCGTTAGACGTCAGTGTCGCGAAGGGAGCATTACCGCAATAGTCGGATTTTACACGCGAGTCAAAAGAGCCTGACCTCGCTACCTTTTCTTCCTGCCGATATCGCAGAGCATATCCGAATGGATGTTCAGACCGATATTGGTCATGTTGTATAGGTGTTCACTCGCAACAAGCCAGACGATTTCGCAGATCGCTCGTTCGGAATAATAGCGGGACAAGCGAGCAAAGGTGTCGGGGCCAACCTTTTTATTCCTGGTAAGTTCTGTCACGTAGTCGAGTGCCGCACGTTCTGCATCGGCAAAGAGGGGGCTTGTGGTGTATTGCTCGAGCGCATCGAATTTGGCTTCATTCATTGATGCTTTGATCGTGAACGACCGGCCGATATCCATGCAGAAAAGACAGACATTGATTCGCGCCACCTGTTCACGAATGAGCATGACAGTCTCTTGCGGCAGCAGTAGTTTTTTATCGAGCTTGCCGACCTTTCCGTAGAACATTCCGAATGCAGGCGGCAACCGCGCGGAATGCACTTTCAGGGGCGTAAGCACTTTGCCAAACTGCCGGCGTGTAAAGTAATACGCCAGCTTCATCATCAGCCCTTTGGGCTTTTCAATAGGGGGAAGAAACGTATCCATTTTTCAGCTTTCCTTACATCCAGACCAATTCGGCTTGGCGCCCGTTTTCAAACCTGATTTTATGGCCTCCATCCATATGACGAATGGGAAGCCGCTAACCAGACATCGGGACGGAAACGCCTTGAAAGCTTTGCGACGTGGAACGAGTCACATACATTGAGGCATTGAGAATGGCCACCAAGACTCGTCCCAAGAAGAAGGCCGCACCGAAAAAGAAATGGGTGCCATCCGTTGACACGGATTCCACCCATCCCCCAAAGGGGCTGTTCACAAAAAAGGCGGCAACTATAGCGAAGACGCTTGCGTCGCCAAAGGTATCGCCGAAGGGACCCGGATCTGGAATGCGAATGTTGACTTACTTCGTCAATCGAGGAGGCAGCGGGCTCTCTACGGAACGAAGGGCCGAGCTCGAAAAAGCCAAGGACCTTCTGTCCGCTTACATCCACAAGAAAGACGCAAGGAAGTCAAGGAAGGCGCCGACGCGATAGGACGTTCCGGGCTGCGTCGAAGGTAGCGTGCGGCGCTTCAAAGATGAAACCAGCCGCACGCTTGGATCACGGCGATACTATCTCTCTTATTCTTGTTTTTGTGACGGGCAGGCGCCCATTTCACCTTCGGGCGGCTGCGGCGCCAACACCCTGGGCGTTGACGGACGACTCGGCTATCGACGTGAGCTTCTCGTCGGCTGCCTTCTCCTCCTGTAGCGTCTGTTGCAACAATGCAGCCGCCTGTGTGAGATTCAGGCGGTTTGCAAACGATCGTGCCGATCCGTACCCTGAGATTTCATAGTGTTCGACGCGCTGAGCCGCCGCAATCAAGGCAGCATCCTTAATAGTGGCATCGGCTTTCGCCTTAATCATCTCCTCGCCTTCCTCGATCAGGCCCTTCATGGCCTGGCAGGTTTCGCGTTTCGGTTCAACTTTTAACTCGCGAAAGATCTGTTCGAGGCGCGACACGTGTCCCTGTGTCTCGCCCAAATGGTGCTGGAATGCTTGTTTGAGTTGAGTCGAGCTCGCCGCTTCAGCCATTTTAGGCAAGGCATGGGTAAGCCGATTCTCGGCATCGTAGAGATCTTCTATCTGATTCACGAAAAGATCCCGGAAAGAGTTTAGTTCAGTAGCAAAAAGTGGCATGGTG
>JBAUZG010000418.1:0-1716 GCA_049585195.1 Bryobacteraceae bacterium
GCTGGTCGCGCCTTTGGTTGGCGTCCGCGAATTTGGACTCGGTTCTACCCTCTGTTTTCGCGCCACCGATCTCGCATCCGCCGGCGGTTTTCCCGCGCTCGCCGATTACATTGCAGACGATTATCAACTTGCCCGGCGCATTGTACGCGCGGGAAAGCGCGCATACTTGTCTGAGTACATCGTCGAGACATCGCTCGAAGACGCAAGCTGGCGTGGCGCATGGCAGCACCAGTTACGCTGGGCTAGAACAATCAAAGTGTCAAAAGGAGCCGGATTCGCCGGCCTTCCCGTTACGCACGCCGGCGCTTGGGTCGTTGTGGCTCTTCTTTTGCACCTCTGGGCCACCGCAGCTCTGCTCGCTATTGTGCGTATCGCGTCAGCGTTGGTATCGGGTTGGCTCGTCATTCGTTTATCCCGGCGCCCCACGTGGGCGCTGCTTGCGCCTCTATGGGATCTGTATGCGTTTACGGTATGGTTGTTCAGCTATGCCTCGAACGAAGTACGCTGGCGCGACCGGCGGTTGAAGATTACCTCTGATGGAAGAGTTAAGCCAATCTGACGACCGGCCAGGCGTTCAGAAACCCGAAAGGACACAAATATCGGGCAGGTTGCGATAATCTTCGGCGTAATCCAGACCGTAGCCGACGACAAACTCATCCGGGATTGCAAAGCCAACGTAATCTACCGTCACCGGCTGAATGCGCCGCTCCGGTTTGTCGAGCAGCGTTGCGATCCGGATCGATTTCGGGCGCCTTTGTTGAAACACACGCATCAGGTAGTTCAGCGTCACTCCACTATCAATAATGTCTTCGACGATTAAAAGATCGCGGCCCTCGATTGAGACGTCAAGATCCTTAATCACTTTCACCTGGCCGGACGTTGTCTTGTCCTTTCCATAGCTCGAAATCGCCATGAACTCGATCCGGACCGAGGATTTCATAGCGCGGGAGAGGTCGGCCAGGAAGACAAAGGAGCCCTTCAGGACGGAGATAAGATAGATCGGTCCGTGTGTATGATGAGAGTCGATCTCACGCCCCATTTCGGACACACGGCTGCGTATCTGCTCCGCGGTGATGAGCGTAATCAAGGTGTGGGGCATTCCCCGGATTGTAGCGTGAGCCGGCCTCGATCCATCGTGCGGAGACAAACTGCATTCCGGGTGGTGGCTGTAGTACGCTGAGGCAAGGGGACCAGCGAAAACGAGTTTCAATCTTCACTCCTCCACTCCTCACAACGCCGACGCATCCACTCTTGACATTCCAAATTGGATGATTGCCGCCCGCGTCGCCGAATCAAAAAAAGCAAAGAATCTCCTGGTCCTCGACTTGAGAGAAGTGACGTCGTTCACCGACTATTTTGTTCTGTGCACATCGACCAGTTCCCGGCAGGGGCAAGCGATCGCAGACGAAATTGGAAAGCGGCTTAAAGAAATAGGCGAACTTCCGGTCAGCACCGAAGGCTATGATCGGGCGGAATGGATTTTGCTTGATTACGGCGATTTTCTCGTGCATATTTTTTCGGAAGCCGCCCGGTCGTACTACGAACTGGAACGGTTGTGGCGGCATGCAAAGACTACACCGTTTGACTAGCGGAAGTTCGTCAGCAGACCGCTTACTCGCGTGCGCGGCTCGGTCAATCATCTGAACTCACAGGGTTTGTTTCCGAGCCACGACCGCCAGGGAGTTCCGATGGGCCTGCGGTCCACCAAAGCTGATG
>JBAUZG010000419.1:0-20174 GCA_049585195.1 Bryobacteraceae bacterium
GTCTACGCGTCGACCGGGACGACCATGTCTTGGTGACCGATAATGGCGACCACCAAGTGATGAAATTTACGAAAACTGGCAAGTTGCTTCTGACCCTGGGCATCAAAGGCAAAGCTGGAACCGACAACAAGACCTTTAACCGCCCAACTGATATTGCATTTGCCGCAAACGGTGATTTTTATGTTTCTGATGGCTACGGCAACTCCCGTGTGGTGAAGTTTTCAGGAGATGGCAAATATCTTTTGGCCTGGGGCAAACCCGGCAAAGGCCCGGGCGAGTTTCAGGTTCCGCACTCCGTGGCGGTAGATTCGAGGGGCACCGTCTACGTGAGCGATCGTGAGAACAATCGCATCCAGATCTTTGATGCAGATGGAAGATTCCTGCGGCAATGGACACACCTGGGGGCCACGCAGAATATCTTTATTACGCCGCAAGACGATATGTGGATCATTACCCACCGCAATAACATTGAGAACCTGACCTACGACTCGCTGGCCGGGCGCATCATGCATATCGATCTCGCAACGGGCAGAATCTTGGGTGCTATGGAGAGCCCAGGGCATTGGATCACAGTCGCGCGGAACGGAGACATCTTCATCGGAAGTCTTACAGGCAATGTGTTCCGATGGTATCCAGGATGGCTGGAGCATGGACTGGGTTCGACGGAAGGCTTGCGGCCTTCAAACTGAGATTAGCGAGTTCTATGCAATAAAGGGCGGCGCGAAATGCGCTAAAGATCCTCGAAGTGTGCAGCGTGCCAGCCGTACTGGATGTCAAAAGTGAAGGCGGGCTGTGGCCGGGTACAAAATGCCACGGCCAAACCACTGTTCCGAATCCTGAAAAATCTTTTCCAATTTATCCGGCTTGTTTGAAACGCGGAGTGGACCTATATTGGGGCTGCCAACAGGTGACTGAAAGTGAGGAAACGAATGAGCGCGACCACAGAGGCCATCGCAGCTCTGCTTACAAAGTACAACGACGCCCTGAACGCATCAAGTACCGATGCCGTGATGCCGCTATACGCCGAGGACGGGGTATTCATGCCCCCATATAGCCAGTCGGCAGTTGGTTCGACGGCTGTGAGGAAGGCCTACGACGCAGTCTTCAAGGCGATCACGCTAAACGTTAAGTTCACGATCGCCGAAATCGTCGAGATGGCTCCAGATTGGGCTTTTGCGCGCACGAATTCCGCCGGCACTACTACCGACCACCCAACTGGAACGAAAAGCGCGGAAGGCAACCAGGAACTGTTCATTTTCAAGAAGGACCATAATGGCGCCTGGAAGATCGCGAGATACAGCTTTTCGCCTACGAACCCGCCTCGCCGCTAGCCCATGCTTAACTTATGGCTGATATGAAAGCCGCGGTGATATACAAGCCGGGAGGACCGGAGGTCTTGCAGATTGAAAGCCGGCCGATCCCGACGCCAGTCGCAGGTCAAGTCTTGCTCCGGGTCAAGGCCTTTGGGCTGAATCGTTCTGAACTGTTCACGAGACAGGGGCATTCGCCGAGTGTCAAATTCCCGCGCATCCTTGGCATAGAAGCCGTTGGGATCGTGGAGGAGGCGCCCGGCGCCAGTTTCTCCAAAGGTGACCTGGTCGCGACCGTGATGGGCGGCATGGGACGCGTGTTTGACGGAAGTTATGCGGAATACACGTGTGTTCCCGCCGCGCAGGTCCAGAAAATCAAGACGCACTTGCCATGGGAGACGCTCGGTGCAATCCCGGAGATGTTGCAGACGGCATGGGGATCGCTGTTCAAGTCGCTCCATCTCGTAAAGGGCGAGCAACTATTGATCCGCGGAGGAACCACGTCGGTCGGTCTCGCTGCGGCGGCGATTGCCAAGAGCCGGGGAGCAGTCGTTTCGTCCACATCGCGGAACCCCGAAAGAGAACAGCTGCTGCGCAAAGCGGGGGCCGATGAAGTATTCATCGACACGGGGGCGATTGCCGGTGACGTGAAAAAAGCGCTTCCCGGCGGAGTGGACAAGGTGCTCGAGCTCATCGGTACGACAACGCTCAAAGATTCCTTGCGCTGCGCAAAACAGGGAGGAATCGTATGCATGACGGGCATAGTCGGAAACCAATGGTCCTTCGAGAACTTCGCGCCTATGGAGGTCATACCGACCGCTGTAGGCCTTACAAGCTATGCAGGAGAAGCCGACGACTTCATGCGTATGCCGTTAGAGGAGTTGATTGAACAAATCGCCGCCGGCATTTTGCAGATTCAGGTAGGTAGAGTCTTTCATTTGGATGATATAGTCGAAGCCCACCGCTGCATGGAAGAAAACAAGGCTGGCGGGAAGATCGTGGTCCTCACGTAGCGGCGTTCGGCCGAACGAGTTACGGCTGTTCGGGCATCCGCAGGGACTGAAAATCATCAGCAAACCGACGCATCAGCCGCGTGGAATACACATATAGACGCCAGAGCAAGAATATGAAAGCCGCAATCGTCGTCGAAGCGGGCAAAACGCCCATCTATGGGGATTGGACTACCGCCCTTTAGGGGTCCATGTGACCCTCTATCGGGTGCGTCGATCCATCACCTGAGCCTACGATCATCGATGTCCACAGGCACAGTAGATGCCTCGCCAGGGGCAAGGGCGGCGGAAACTCGCGGTAATCGGAAACAGCGGTATCCATATCCACTCCGCGATTCGTTGCAAAGTCCGCAAGCCAAAAAGGCAGCTCTTTAGATCGTGGTCTTTTGGTTTTAGTTCAATCGAGGGCGTATGCCGCCGATCGGCGCAATCCAATCTCGTTTTCACGACCATAGGGAAACTATCCAGAAAACGGCGTTCAGGGCGCTTCGCTCGTGCTCCGCAGAATGGCTCTAAATATGGAACGGTGATTCTGATATTCCCGGCTTGCGCATCAGGTGCAGCGCTCATCGTGTTCTCGAGCCTACAATATGGATCATTCCTCCGCCTGCACGAGGGCGAGACGAATGATCTACCAGAATTGGAAAAGCGATGTCAGACCTCAACTCGTTGATTATCTTTGCCCAAGTTGTGGATGCCAACGGTTTCTCAAAGGCGGCACGACGGCTGAAGATGCCAACGTCGACTGTCAGCCGCCGGATTGCAGAGCTCGAACAGGCGCTTGGCGTTCGTCTGATTGAACGATCAACCCGCTCGCTGCGTCTTACCGACGTTGGATCGGAGGTGCTGGAGTATGCCCGGCGCGGCGCTGAGATCAGCCAAGCAATCGACAACGTCGCGTCGAACCATTTATCGCAGGTCTCAGGAAATCTGCGCCTCGCGGCCCCGCCGAGCATTTCCGATTCGCTATTGGCGCCGATTGTCGTCGCATTCCAAAATGCCTACCCGGATGTCCGCATTCAAGTCTTTATCACGGAACGAATCGTGGATCAAATCGCCGAAGGCGTAGACCTGGCATTTCGCGTGGGTGAATTGGAGGACTCATCACTGGTGGCGCGCCGGATCTTGACCTACCGCCACCAGCTCGTTGCAAGCCTGGAATACCTGCAGAAGAACAAGCCGCCTAAAACACCTCAAGACCTCCTAGAGCATCGACTTCTCGCTTTCTCCTTCTGGCGGCCTGAGAACACCTGGAAGTTTATTCACGCGAACGGAAAAGACAGGGAATCGATTACATTCAAGCCCTATTTGGCGATCAACGAGTACGGCGGTCTTGCGACTGCGCTGCTTGCAGGCACAGGAATCGGCGACCTTCCGCCTATTGTGCAACCCGAGCTGTTGCGCTCTGGGCGACTCGTTGAGGTGATGCCGAGGTGGCATTTCCAGATATTTCACCTGTCGTTGTGCAATCTGGGAAACCGTTTTGTCCCCAGACCCACTCGTGTCTTCGAAGATTTTGCTGCGAAGATGGCGCCCGCTCTTTTCCCAAGTCTTCCTGCCTAGAGTCACGAATTCTATGCTTCTCGTATATTGACGCTTCCAGCAAGCGCCGCGTGTCGCACTCACTACCTATCTGGGAGACATTCAGGCACTACAGGCCCTTAAGGCCGGTGCTTTTGGATACATGTCGAAAGCGACCTTGCGCCGCAATCTAGTGGAATCGATCCGGGCGGTCTATGCCGGAGGACGTCTCGTAGAACCTGAGGTCGCGGCGGAATTAGCGCAACACGTAGCAGACGAGGTCCTGACCAACCGGGAGGTTGAGATTCTTAAGCTCATAGCTGACAGGTGCTCGAACAAGCTCGTCGCAGATCGGCTGCGCATCAGCGAGGATACGGTCAAGGGGCATGTTCGCAACGTGCTCCGCAAACTGAAGGCGAACGATAGAACGCACGCCGTGGCCATTGCGTTACACAGGGGTTTTTTGAAGTCTGACACTTATCCCTGTCTTTGTTCCATTTTTGGAAGGATGAATTGCAGTTTGCCCTACTAGTCGTTACAGCCGTCCTGAAATACATTGTCGGTGTGCCTATACAGAGACAGAAAGGAGCACCGGATGGAGCATTCCAGACGAAACAACGAATCGGGTCACTCTGGCGTGTCGCCGGCGCCGAGTTTTTGCACCGGCGTGAGCTCTTGAGACGCGGCGTCGCGTTTACCGGGGCTTCAAGTGTGGGCTTCGGCCTCGACGCGATTGGCGGCGCTGCCTCGCTCGGCGAGCAAGGGCCGGACACTGGGGCCCACGGCCGTCTCGACGCAGCGAGCGAAGCCAAAAAGATCGCCTACGACAGAATTGGCAACGGCGAAAAAGTCCTGTTGATTTCGGGCTTTCCACAAACCCGTCTGTCCTGGAACAGGCTGATTCCGTTGCTATCTCCTAACTTCCAAACCATACCGGCCGACTTGCCAAGCTTCGGGGATTCGGGAATACTTTCAGCCCCCGCGACAACCGAGAATGCCGCCAGAGTTTTTCATGAGTTCGTAGCGGGTTTGGGCGCGCCGTTGCACGTCGTTGCCCATGATTTTGGCGCGTGGATTGCTTATAGCTGGGTTCTTCTCTTCCAAAATGATTTTAAGTCGCTCACCCTTATCGACGCTGGCATTCCCGGTATCACTTTAACCAACGATATTCAATTGTCGGACTACAAGCGGAAGTGGAACTTCATTTTCCAGATGCTGCCCGATTTACCCGCAGAGCTGACGAAAGGTAAAGAGGACGTATATGTCGGATGGTGGTTTAAGAACAAAGTGTACAAGCCCGGAGCGATTCCGCAGCGCGACGTGGCTGCTTATGTGGCGGCGTACGCGCGAGAGGGACGGATGGATGCAGCTTTTGACTACTGCCGCAAAATCATCGACGACATGGAATTCAACAAGAGACAGTTCAAAAGCAAACTTGCCGTCCGTCTTTTGGCTGTCGGCGGGGAGCACTCCATTCCCAATATGGGGGATTCGCTGGGGCCCTACTTTGAGCAAGTGTCGTCTGTGGTGATCCGCGAGTCGGGCCACTTTGTTCCCGAAGAGCAGCCCGAAGCCCTCGCGAAGGCCCTCATGGGTTTTCTGTGAACAACAGGAACCATCACCGAGCCTGCTGTCTCTGGCGATGCGATAAGCGTCGCAACGACCACTATTGAAAGGAAACACGATGTCCACTTCGCTGAGTAAAAATCTGCCCGAGACTCTCATGAGCGTGCGGACCAAGCCTCTGTTTGTGTTGACGGAGCAAATCCCGCCCCTTATCGTCGTCGGCCAGACTCCCGACGCCTTCCGTCGCATTGGCGTCGTTCAGGGAGGTTCTTTTGAGGGTGACCGATTGTCCGGCCAGGTCGTCACCGGCAACGACTGGCAGGCGGTTCGCAAAGACGACTGCACGAGGCTGGACGTACGACTTGTGCTGAGGACGACAGACGGAGCCTCGATTGTCATGACGTATCAGGCTTTCCGCCATGGTCCGCCAAGTGTCATGGAGAAATTGGACAAGGGCGAGGCCGTCGACCCGACAAGCTACTATTTCCGGATGATTCCCCTCTTCGAGACGAGTGCACCAAAATACGATTGGATGAACCGGATCGTCGCGGCCGGTATCGGCAACCGGCGAGCCGACGGCCCTATTTACAGCATCTTCGAGGTTCTTTGATGTTCCGCCCGGCACTTCTTTTCGCTCTGACTCGCATTTTCTTCGGGAGGGCCATCGCAAGCGTACTGATCAATAACGAAGTCGATCAGTGTGCCAAAGACATCGAGGATCGCTGGGTCCAAAAATTGGAGGGCGTCGACATTTGGGCTCCCAGCCACTGCATTGGTTTACGCCGAATGGGATGTCGGGGCGCTTTAACAGTGGTTCAATGTGCCCTAAAAGGACGACTATGAAAGCAGCTGTCATTCACGAATATGGCGGACCTGAGGTCCTGAAGTACGAAGACCATCCCGATCCGGTTCTGCAGCAGGGCGAGGTCTTGGTACGCGTGGCAGCGGCGGGCATCAACCCGGTAGACACCCTTGAGCGAGCAGGCCAAACAAAGGAGTGGCGGCCTGTACAGTTTCCGGGCATCCTGGGTTGGGACTTGTCCGGAACAGTCGAAAAGGTCGGACCCGGCGTCAAAGGGTTTTTCGTAGGAGACCAGGTTCTAGCGTGGGCGTATCACACGTATGCCGAACTCTGTGCCGTGAAGGCCGAACTACTCGCAAGGGTTCCGGAGGGAATGGACCTGGTAGACGCGGCAGCTCTCCCGCTCGTAACTATGACTGGCAGCCAACTCATTTTATTTGCGAGCGGTGTCAAGCCAGGGCAAACTGTGCTTGTTTCGGGAGCCGTAGGTGGCGTGGGCCGTTCTGCAGTCTTCGCTGCCAAGGAGCGCGGCGCCGTGGTCATCGCTGGGGTCCTGAAGAAGCAATTGGACAACGCGAAGAACCTTGGCGCTGATCAGTTAGTCCCGCTTGATGATCCAGCCGCCTTGACGGATCTCCCGCCCGTAGATGTTGTCGGCAACACCGTTCGTGGAAAGACGGCCGAGGAACTTCTCGGAAAGGTGAAGGAGGGCGGGACGTTTGCGTCTGTAACGGGCGCTCCCGCAAACGCTGCCAACTATCCTAGGGTCCGCACGGTTGCTTTTGTATCTAAACAGGACACAAAGAATTTGGAGTATACGGTTGAGGCCGTAAGGGCGGGAAAATTGACAATCCCGATTGGGAGCAAAGTTCCGCTCCGCAATGCTGCCGAAGCACATGCTGCGATTGCAAAGGGTGGCACCGGCAAGATACTGCTGCTGCCGTAGGGGGCTTATGACGACGGCCCAGGGCCGAGCGAGGGAGGGCTCTCTTTCGCAGAGTTTATGATGAGGGCACCTGGCTTTCAAGTTTTGAAAGGAGAAGTCAGCATGCAACGTCCTCTATCAGACCTTGGCGAATGGCCCCCACTCGACTGGGAACAATGGAAAGACACCGCCGAAACGCTGCATATGTACATGCAGATCGTCGGCAAGACGCGTTTGGGGCTCACCCCGATACAAAATCACTGGTGGAATATCGCGTTTTATCTCACCGCGCGCGGACTTACGACATCGGCAATGCCTGCAGATCGCGGCATGCTGCTCGACATCGAATTCGATTTTGTGTCTCACGAATTGGTCTGCCGTACCAGCCGAGGAGAGATCCGTAAGATGCCGCTCCGGCCCGTTTCCGTCGCTCAGTTTTTTGAGGAGTTCATCAAGACTCTGGTCTCTCTCGGAGTACCCGTTAAAATTGACCCCACGCCTGTCGAGGTCGCAAATCCCATCCGGTACGATGTCGATTCGGTCCATTCGAGCTACGACAGCGATGCCGTTTCGCGTTTTTGGCATGTGCTCAGGATCGCCGACACACTGCTGAAGCGCTTCTCTACGAACTTCTACGGCAAGATCAGCCCGGTTCATTTCTTCTGGGGGTCCTTCGATCTTGCTGCGACCCGATTCAACGGCAAGAGAGCGCCGGCGCGGCCAGGCGCCGATTCTATTCAGGCCGAAGCGTACTCCCATGAGGTCATCAGTTCAGGCTTTTGGCCTGGCAACGGCGGCTACGGGCGAGCAGCATTCTATTCGTATGCTGCTCCCGTCCCCGATGGACTTCAAAACACGTTGCTTCCGGGCAAGGGTGCATATAACGCGAAGCTGGGAGAGTTTATTCTGGACTACTCGGATGCGAGAAGTTCCGAAGATCCTGTCGATACAGTTCTTGAGTTTCTCCAGAACACCTATTCCGCAGCCGCTGATTTGGCGAAGTGGGATCGAGCGACCCTCGATCGGCGCGACGAGGTTGCCGGCGCGATGCGAGTTAAGAACCCCCAGCGACAAGCCGCGCGCTCTCCGCGCTGAGAGTGGTTCATCAGCTCCTAAGCTCCTCCCAAGCAGGCTGAAGGTTTGTCAGCTCGTTCGCGAATATAATTCGAGGGCCGGCTTCCAGAGCATGCTGGATATCCCAGTGGATACCAGCTTGTCACCTTAGCTACACCCCGAAGTACTGCCGCAGTTATGGCACTTGTAGCACGAGCCATTCCGCGTCATGATGCTGCCGCAAACCGAGCACGAAGGCGCATCGGTGGTATCGTCCACCGCCATGAACGGAAGCGCTTGCTGCGGCTCCGGTTCGGTCGGCTTAAGAATCGGTGTTTCTCCGGCCTCGCTCACCTCCGCAATCCCCAGAAACCGATTGCCCAGCCACCGAAAGATATAGTCGATGATCGACTTCGCATACGGTACCTGCCGGTTGTTGGTCCAGCCGCTCGGCTCGAAACGAACGTGGCTGAATTTGTCGACGAAGAATTTCAGCGGTACGCCATATTGCAGCCCATAGCTGATTGACGTCGCGAGCGTATCCATCAAGCCCGAGATGGTCGAGCCTTCCTTCGCCATGGAAATGAAAACTTCGCCCGGAGTTCCATCCTCGTATAACCCGACCGTAATGTAGCCCTCGTGTCCCGCGATCGAGAACTTGTGCGTAACCGACTGGCGCTCATCCGGCAATTTACGGCGCACCGGACGATAAACGATCTTTTCCGTAACTACAGCCGGCGCTGGAGCCGCCGCAGCCCACTTCTTCTCGCCTTTGCCCGTCCCTGAACTGAGCGGCTGGGCCCGCTTCGATCCGTCACGGTAGATCGCAACCGCCTTCAGCCCAAGCTTCCAGCTTTCCAGGTACGCCTCCATGATGTCCTCGACCGTCGATTCCTCAGGCATGTTAATCGTCTTCGAAATTGCGCCCGAGATGAACGGCTGCACAGCCGCCATCATGCGCAGATGGCCCATGTGCTGGATAAAGCGGGTTCCGTTCTGCGGCCGGAAGCTGCAATCGAACACGGCAAGATGTGCCGGCTTAATATGAGGAGCGCCTTCGATCGTCCCCGTCGAATCGATATGCGTCACAATCGCGTCCACTTGCTCAGGCGTGTATCCGAGCTTGATCAGAGCTTGTGGAACCGTGTTGTTCACAATCTTGATCACGCCGCCGCCCACCAGTTTTTTGTATTTCACCAGCGCGAGATCCGGCTCAATGCCGGTCGTGTCGCAATCCATCATGAATCCAATCGTCCCCGTTGGCGCGAGAACCGTGGTTTGCGCATTGCGGTAGCCCACCTTGGCCCCCAGTTCATACGCCGCTCTCCAGCATTCCTCCGCCGCCTTGAACATCGCCGCCGGAACAAGTTTGCCATCCAGTCCGCCAACCGCGTCCCAGTGCATGCGGATCACTCCCAGGAACGGTTCCTCATTCTCGGCATAGCCGGCGCACGGGCCGACGGCTTCCGCCACGCGAGCGCTCGTGAGGTACGCCTGTCCGCACATAATCGCGGTGATGACGCCTGCAAAATTGCGGCCGGCATCGCTATCGTAAGGCAGGCCTAGCGACATCAGCAGCGCACCCAAATTGGCATAACCCAATCCCAGAGGGCGGTAGTCGTGCGAATTCTTTGCGATTCGTTCAGTCGGATAGCTGGCATTGTCCACCAGAATTTCTTGCGCCAAAATCACCGTATCAACTGCATGGCGAAACGCATCCGTATCGAACACGCCATCCGGCCCCGTGAATTTCACCAGGTTGAGCGAGGCGAGATTGCAGGCCGAATCGTCTAAAAACATGTACTCCGAGCATGGATTCGACGCATTGATGCGGGCCGTGTTCTTCGACGTGTGCCATTTGTTGATTGTCGTATCGAACTGCATGCCGGGATCGCCGCACTGATGCGTCGCCTCCGCAATCTGGCGTAGCAGATCGCGTGCCTTATACCGTTTCAGCGGCTGCCCGCTTTGAATCGAGCGCGTCCACCAGTCGGCATCCTCCGTTACCGCTTGCATGAACTCGTCCGAAGCCCGCACAGAGTTGTTCGCGTTCTGAAAGAACACCGAGCTATACGCCTCGCCGTCAAGCGACGAGTCGTAGCCCGCATCAATCAACGTATGCGCTTTCTTCTCTTCCTTCGCTTTGCACCAAATAAACTTCTCGATGTCGGGATGTTCGGAATTCAGAATCACCATCTTTGCAGCGCGCCTGGTCTTCCCGCCGCTCTTGATCACGCCCGCAAACGCATCGAAGCCTTTCATGAAACTGAGCGGCCCCGAAGCGCGCCCTCCGCCCCATAACGATGCGTCTTCCTCGCGGATCGCCGATAGATTTGTCCCCGTGCCCGAGCCCCACTTGAACAACATGCCTTCGGTTTTCGCAAGGTCTAGGATCGACTCGAGAGTATCGCTCACGGAATTGATGAAGCAGGCCGAACACTGCGGATGATTCTGCCCCGGCATCAACTTCTTCACCACCTGTTCGGCTTCATCGAAGTAGAACCCATAACCCCGTGGCTCCTTCACTCCCACGTTGAACCAAACTGGCGAATTGAAGCAGGCCTTTTGCGTTAGCATCAGATGGGCCAATTCGGCGCGGAAGTTTTCCCCGTCTTCCTTCGTTTTGAAGTAGTTTCCTTCAATCCCCCAGTTCGCAATCGTATCCACTACGCGGTGCACAAGCTGAGCAACGCTCGATTCCCGGCCCGGCGAACCCACATGTCCATGAAAGTACTTGCTCGCCACAATATTGGTGGCGGTCTGTGACCACTCAGCCGGAGTCTCGACGTCCCGCTGCTCGAAAATTACCGAACCTTTGTCGTTACCGATCGTCGCGGTACGCAGCTCCCACGTAACCCCTTCGTAGGGAGTCTTTCCGGGTTCGAGCCGGCTCGTAAAGTGCCGTGGAAAGGAGACGCCCTTCCGGTCTTCTTTTCGAAGCGGCGCACGAAGCTCAGCGGCTCGTGCGCTCAGGTCAACAGCTAACTGTCCCATGTGTCGTGCCTTTCTGTTGAATACCGTCCGGACCGCTTCGCGCTTCCCGTCAGTGGAACGAGCGAAAGGGCGATCCTTGAAAATCATCCCCTATATCTAGTGTAGCGTCAAGAAAAATAACTATATGCGGTACATAGGTTTGCCAGCATCCCGCCCCACTCTCATCACTTTTGCTCTCTTCTCAGTCGCTTCGGGGGAGTTTTACGGTACGGGGGAAGGCAGCACCAAGTGTATCAGAGATAGCAGGGAGGGTGGGCTTCAGCCCGCGCGGAGCTTGAGCCCCGCCTACCTAATAAGGCCGATCGCCCACTATGTTGCCCGGCGGGCTGTACTCACAAACCCAAACCTGCGTATTCCCCGATTCCGCCCGCGCGCACCCAACCTGCTGCGTATCTCGCCAAACAATCTGCGTGTAATGTCCGCACCGCCCTCGGCAGGAATTTGTCCTGTAATCGTAGTTCCCCCGTTCCGCGGCCCATGAAGCTACGACGTTAGCAGGTCTTACTCTCCCGCCATCTATCAGAAAGAGGTTCTCGCCATAAACAGGATGTGGATGGTGATACAACCGATCTTCTCTTGCCAGGCGGTTGGCCCAGTCTTGCGCATAGCCCGCCAGATCGCGCGACCATCGTAAAGGAGGCACACCCACCTGCGACCGAAACCCGTTGTGGGTCCGGATCATCTCGTCCGCCATCGATGATGGCGTACCGGACGAGCCGTCGTCGAAATGTCTCCATTGCGCCGCAAGCAAACCCGCACACGCGATACACAATAACGCTGCGTTCTTCACTCAAAGGATAATGACGGCCTGGCTCCCCTCGAGGTAAACAAACTTCCCCTGGTTCCGAGCCGCAACCGCAAGGGAGCGGATGCCCCAATTACTGATAACGTCCGCTTCAAAAGCTAAGCTTCAGCCCGAGCTGGAGCACACGGTTTCCGTTACTCGCCGTCGAATTTCCGCCAATCGTGCCCGTGATGTAGCCAAATGTCGGCGCTCCCTGCGTCGTACCGGGATTCGCGAATTGCGGCGTATTAGTCACGGCAAATGCCTCGCCGCGAATCTCCAGGTTGTAGCGCTCCTTATACGTAATCACCTTGAACAGCGACGCATCCAAATTGAAGAACCCCGGCCCGCTCAAAAAATTGCGGCCCGTATTCCCCGCTACGCCGTTCGCCGTGGGTGCAGCGAAGCTCGATGCGCTGAACCACGGGCTGTTCGGGCCCACGCCGTGAAGAATTTGCACGGGCGCGACCTGATCGACAGTCTGGGTGTTGCCTGGCATATTCAGATTGTTCGTGCTCGGAGTCAACGTCATCGGAAGCCCGGTCATCACGGTGAGGATTCCATTCACTTTCCAGTTCCCGAAAATATTGCCCGTCATCCCCGAGCTCAGCCACTTCTTCCCGGGTCCGAACGGCAGCTCGTACACGTAACTTTGAACGAACGTATGTGTGCGATCGAAGTCGTTGCGAGCCCAATTTCGCTGCTGGTTCACGTAGAAGTCCAGGCCGCCGTCATCGTCGCTTTGGAATCCCATGCCTTTGCCGTATGTGTACGACGTCGTCAACTGAAAGCCGCTCGCGAAGCTCCGGTTCAACTTCACTTGGAGCCCGTTGTACATAGAAGAATAGGGAACGAAATACTGGGTGGTGCTGTTCGTCCGGCCAAAGGCAGCGTACTCGGGCAGTCCCAGATTGCCGGCTCCTGGAATGATGCCTGCGTTCAGGTTGTATTCAACTTGAGAGGCGTCCACGCCATGGTTGCCGACGTAGGCGACATCGAGTGTCAGACCAAGCGGAAGTGCCTGTTCGACCGCAACATTCCACGATTCGATGTAGGCATTTTTATAGTTCTGAGGAATTACAAAATACGACTGGTTTGTGGGCGCGTTTGTGATGATGCCATTCGATGGTACGGCAGGCAGCACCGGCGCCGGGAAGCCGTTTTGGAATGTCGCTATCTGGCCCGTATTCAGCACCGCCGGACTATACGTGGCAACCGCGGGATTGTATGCGTTGTTCGCGCGCACGGGATAGTTATAGGCGTACGTGTTATCCGGGTAGGGAGTATAGCTCACGCCGAAACCGGCGCGAAGAACGGTTTTCTCAGTCAGGCGATAAGCTGTGCCAAATCGCGGCGCGAAAAACCGATAGTAAGTCTGGCGCCCCAGATTTGATGGGTTTCCTCCCACGCCGGCTACCACGAGCGAATTATTGAGCGGATTGTAATTTGAAAACCCGCCTGCAAACTGCGGCGTGAACGGCGGGTAGACCTCCCATCGCACACCGAGGTCGAGCGTCAGCTTGGGAGTCACCACCCATTTATCCTGCACGAACGAGAAGAACTGGGTTCCCCGGAGTGCAGGAAAGTAAGTAGCCAGATCGCGGCCGGCTTGATTCGGAACATCCAAAAGAAATGCGGCGAAATTATTGTAGTAGCTGGTGGCGCTCTGCTTGCTGTTCGTATTCAATGCGGTCTGGCCAGTCGCAAATGTATAGAGACCGCGCGGGCTGAACGTCTGTTCCTGCAACAGAGCATCGCGAATGCGGCGGATATCGATACCCCATTTGACGGTGTGGTTGCCCAACGTTTTCGTCCAAATATTAACGATGTCGATATTCGTCTCGGCGCGAGTCCACGGCAGGCTGGCCGAATAGCCCAGCAAAGGATTGCTGTAGAAATTGCCGATATTGATGCCGATGAGCCCGCTGGTGATAGGGCTGACGTTGACTCCTGGTATTCCAAGCGCCTCGCTCGCATTCGTCCCGTAGTCGCTTGGCGTCGAGACATTGTTGTAGTAGGCCACACCGAAACGCAATTCGGCCACCAAAGTTGGCGTGAGAATGTGGTCGTAGTTAATGCCGCCGCTATAAGTCCTCTGTGTCCCGGTACCTTGGAACGCGCCGTTTGCGTCCCCGCCGGCCGTGCCAAAGGCGGGAGCCTGGAACGTTACCGGCCGCGCGAAGCTCAGCCGCCCCGACACGCGATCGGAGTCAGTCGGGTTGTAATCGACCGTTGTGTCGAACGAAGTTGTGTCTTGGTGAAAAGGCAGCAGCTCGAAAAAGTTATTGACACCAGTCGCACTCGCTTGGTTCGGCGCCGGAAGAAGCCCCATCAGCTTAGCCGAGATCGGATTGATGTCAGACGTCGGTATGATGTTGCCCGGAAACGTCTGCCGGCCTGTACCGTCTGCATTGCCCGTGAAGGGATTGTAAATCGGCGTCGACGATGCGCTCAGATTTCCGGAAATCTGTGTGGAAGTGGGAATCGTGAATGTGCTCGCGGTCCCCTGGTGATTCGTAACGCGAAGAATATCGCCAAAATAAAACAGCTTGTTCTTGATAATGGCGCCGCCGGCGTTCCCGCCAAAGTAGTTATAAGTAAGATGACCCACTCCGGCATTGAAGAACGAGCGCGTTGAAATCACTATTCTGCAGGAACTCGTACAATGCTCCGTGAAACTCGTTTGCGCCGTGTTTCAAGGTAACGTTCGTTACCGCACCGCTGGCACGCCCTAACTCCGCTTCAAAATTGCTTGTAGAAACGTCAACGCTTGCGATCGCCTCAATCGGTGGAACAAGAATCTGCAACAACCCGGTACGCTCGTTGTCGTCGATTCCTTCGATCTGATAATTGTTTCCCATACGCAACTGGCCGTTCACCTCTGTTTGCAGAGAACCGGCGGCGTTGAAAAACGACGAATGCTGGTACGTGGCGCGCGTTGTTCCCGGCACAAGGTTCAACAAGCTCTGGAAGTTTCGATTGGTCCCGGCCGGCAGATTTGCGGTAGATACGCTCGAGATAGTGGTTTCCGTATCCGCGCGATCCGTCTGGAGTGCGGCTGCGCCGCCGTCACCTCAATCTGTTGCGTAATGTTGCCGGGCTGCAATTGAACGTCAACACGCGTACTCGTGTTCACCGAGACGCCGATGTTCTCACGCGTCTCCTTCTTGAAATTGGCCATCTCGACCGAAATCGAGTAGCTGCCTTCGGGAACATCGACAAATGTGTAATTACCGCTCGCATTCGTTTGTTCTGTCCGGACTACGCCCGTTCCAACGTTGGTGAGCAATACCCGGGCATTGGCAATTACAGCTCCACTAGCGTCGGTAACTGTTCCCAGGACCGTCCCCGTTACAGCCTGAGCATCAACGGGACGGATAGAAATGAGCAGCAGCACAACTATGGCTGAAGTCCAACCGAGGACCTTTGTTTTCGGCCGCATTTTTGTCAAACCCCTGTTGCGTGCATTATATTCCAAAAAATCTGGACAGCCGCCGTTATCCGCATCCAAATTGCATCCTCGGCATCGGAAGAGCTAACCTTTTCGAAGCTAGTACTCTCATACGTGAGGAACTCAAGCGATTCCCCTTCAACATGCAGTCTCTAACACAAATCTGCAAGCGATTAAGTAGTAAGCCTGTCCTCGTAACATTGCGCGTGAACGGAGAAGCGCGCACGGGTGCGCGACCTGCCAATGACGCCCGATCGATTGCTAGCCCATGTCACATAGCTTTTACCGATTGGACATTGCCAGGTGGGGCAGACGGTCTTGCCGTCTGCCCTTGTAGGGAAGAGGCCTGCCTCGCCCCGGCCGCGACCGAGAGAACGAGCCGGAGGTGTGAGCGCCCGGCCAGTTTCCCATACATCGGAAAAATCCTACCCTCTCGCCCCTTTGAAATATGCCGTCCTCCTGAGACGGCCCCTCTCCTCGCCAATCGTACTGGAAGAACGCGTCTCAATCACCAGTCATGCTCCTCCTTACCATCTCCGCGGTCTTCGTCATCTCCGCTCTCGGCGCCGTCTCCGCAACGCGCGCCGTTCTGAGATTCATGTTCTCGGCAATGGCTTCAGCCGATAAAGAAGAACTCAAACCGCAGCCGTAGAGTTTAATCGCAGCAAAGCACTCGTTCCCTTCCTAACCGGCATCGTGAGACAATCGTGTTTGGTATTTGTACGGATGTCGGGACAGAAACGTATGAGCTTGCTGGAATACAACGATTGGAATCAGAGCAGATTTGAAGGCCTGTTACGAGATATAACGAATCAGCTCTCCGAAACTCCGGAAGTGGCCATTTCCTTTGAGCAGCCGCGCCCGGAATCCTTTCAACATTTTGTGATTGATGAATTGGACCGGCAGGGTTATATAGCTTACTTCGAAAACGCGATGCCCGCCGGCTCCCTACGCCTAGTCGCCAAACGACGACCCAGTTGAAAAAACCCCTTTTCTCCATTAAACACAGCGGATCGTATGCTTTTTTCGCGCCGCAGCCTTTTTGATTCGCTGCTCGCCGCATTGGTTCCGCTCGCTCGCAATCTGAGCGGGGATGAATCGCAATCCGATCCCTGGTCCGCGCGCGAACTGCTGCCACCCGCGGCGCTGGCGAAGATCCTCGAGGCTCCTGGCGAAAAGCCGGCGATTATCTGCGTCGCATTCCCCTTTTTGTACCGGCAAAAGCATATCGTAGCGGCAAAATTCGCGGGACCTGCGAGCAAGACGGAAGGAATCGCAGCGCTAAAACAGGCCGTCGCGCCCCTGCCCCACGATGCGGCAATTGTTCTCTATTGCGGTTGCTGCCCAATCGTTCGCTGCCCCAACATTCGTCCCGCCTTCCGGGCCCTCAAAGAGCTCGGCTACACGAACGTGCGCGTTCTCAATCTCGCTTCCAGCTTTCGAGCCGACTGGGAAGACAAAGGATACCCGGTTTCATCCCGGTCATAATTAAACCAGCCACTATTTATGCCGAGCGCCCCCGTTCGTTGCCTCCTGTTCCTCTCGTGCGCCGCTTCACTCCTCTCCGCGCCTCTCCCAATCCCACACGGCAAGGTCGAATTAATTTCGGAACAAAGCAGCATTCAACCGGGTTCGTCCTTTCAGGTTGGATTGCATTTTCAGCTTGAACCGGGCTGGCATATCTATTGGAAAAATCCGGGCGATTCCGGCCAGCCACCGCGCGTTCAATGGAATCTTCCCCCAGGACTTTCCGCCGGGCCGATCGAATTCCCCGTTCCCCATCGTCTTCCCGTGGGTCCGCTGCTCGATTACGGGTACGAAAACGACGTTCTGCTGCCGGTCGCGATCAAAGCGGAAAAAAGCGGGCTCCCCGGCGGAACCGTTGCACTCAAAGGCAACCTGCGAGTCCTGGTATGCCGCGAAACGTGCATCCCTGGTAAAGCGGCGCTTGAACTAAGCCTTCCGGTGCGCCGCGAGCCTGCCAAGAATTTAGCTGCTAACGAACCGCTATTCGCTCGCGCACGCGCCAGCATGCCGTTGCCCGCACCCCCCGCTTGGCACGTCTCCGCGGCTTCGAATCCTTCCTCGCTCGTCCTCAAAGTTCAGGGCGTAACCGGCGCAGCCCCCATTCTTTTCTTTCCTGCTCAACCGGACATCATCGAAAATGCCGCTCCGCAGAATTCGAGCGCGACACCGCAGGGTATCGAGCTAAAGCTGAAGCGGCCCAACCAGCCTTCTGAGCCGGTTTCGAAGCTCGAAGGGTTGTTGATTGTGCCCGCCTCGTCCAATGGCAACAGCCCGCGAGGCTATGAAATCAGCGCCAATGTTTCCACAGCGCTTGCACCCGCACCTGCCTCCGCTGCCGCGCCCCAAAATCTGCTGCTCGTCATGAGTCTCGCGTTTTTAGGCGGTCTGGTATTGAACCTGATGCCGTGCGTCTTTCCGGTGCTGTCCATCAAAGCGCTTCATCTGCTCGAATCCGCAAACAAAAACAGCCGAGTAGTGCGCTTGAGCGCCATTGCCTACACCCTCGGTGTGCTGGCCTCGTTCTGGGTACTGGTAGGAGTGCTTCTCGCGCTCCGCGCCGGAGGAAACCATTTGGGTTGGGGCTTCCAACTCCAATCGCCGGTGTTTGTGGCTTTTCTCTGCTGTTTTCTGTTCCTGTTCGGACTCAGTCTTGCAGGCATGTTCGAGGTTGGCCAATCGTTCATGGGCGCCGGCAGCGGCCTCGCGCAACAGCCTGGTTATACCGGCTCGTTTTTTACCGGCGTGCTCGCCACCGTCGTTGCCACACCCTGTACTGCCCCCTTCATGGGCGCAGCCGTCGGCTTTGCGCTCAGTCAACCCGCTGTCATCTGCACTCTCGTCTTTACCGCTCTCGCTGTGGGTCTTGCGGCGCCGTTTCTGCTGCTCGCCTTCGCTCCACATCTCAGCCGGTTTCTCCCCAGGCCCGGACGCTGGATGGAAACGCTCAAGCAGTTTATGGCCTTCCCCATCTTCGGCACCGTGATCTGGTTACTTTGGGTGTTCGGGCAGCAATCGAGCATCGATCAGGTCACGATATTGCTTGCCGCGCTCCTCGTTATCGCGATCGCAGGTTGGATCTTGAATCGCTGGGCGAATAGCCGCTTGGCCATCGCCCTCGCCGTTGCATTCATTATTTGCGCGGCGCTCTACTCCATGCTGAGCCTCTCGGGCGCAGCTTCCGCCTCGGCTGGAGCCCGCGGCGCACAACTTTCAAATGGCGCATTGCACTGGGAACCCTTTTCCGCCGAAAAGCTCGCCACCTACCGCGCTTCCGAAAAGCCCGTCCTCATCGACTTCACCGCCGCCTGGTGCCTCACCTGCCAGGTCAACGACCGCGTCGTTTTCCACTCGAAACAAGTCGAGGATCAGTTGAATAAATCCGGCGTCGCCCTGCTCCGTGCCGACTGGACCTCGAGCGATCCCGCCATCACCGAAGCCCTCGCGCAGTACGGGCGAAGCGGCGTCCCTCTCTACGTGCTCTACGCACCCGGCCACCTCGACCCCGTGATTCTTCCCGACGGCCTCCTGCGGCCCTCCACGTTTCTCGATACCCTGCACCAGCTTAATTTGTAAGGCTAGGGGTAGTAGATTCTTCGATGCGAACGAGGCACTGGCGCTCGGGGCTCCAGCGCCAGGTAGCCGCAGCTCCCTTCAAGTGCACGCCGCCAAGCCACCGGTCAATCCCATTGAGGCGAACGTGGTCGGCGCGGCCGTCGAGAACACTGAGGCCCACTTCGCTAATTTCCACGGGCAAAATTGTTTCGAAAGTTGGCGCCCCACGATCGAGTCTCAGTTGGCTTCCATCAGTTGTATGGATAAGCGGATGCTGCGCTGAAGCGAGATCCTTAAGAATTCGAAAGAACGAGAGATTTCCCATGAAGAGCGGATTTTCCATCGCTTGCACCGCGAAAAAGAGTCGAAGCGGACTGAGAGGGCCACGCTCGCGAAGTACCGAAAGGGCCTGCCGCTCTGTGCGCGATAGGCCATTAATCACAGATGGAAATTGTTCCAGGTGACGCCGTAGCGCACTAGCAAGAAACGGCAGAGCGGAAGTGTCTCCCCCAATCACCGCCTCAATTGCCGTAGGATCAGGTGAAGTGAACGCATTCCAGGCTGATTGTGCGGCGCGGAACTGCGCTTCAGAGACCGGAAGCCCTGTATCAGCCAATGGCAGCAGCTGTTCGGCTCTGAGTTGGCCAAGCCCAACGAAACGATCCACACCGGGATAAGACCCAATGCAAATCAGACCCAACTTGACCCGGTCGGCGTAGTAGCGGCTGAACCAATCCAGCAGTCTGATCAGAATGAGCTGGTCCGACAGCCGGTGATCTAGCCAAAGGATAGTCTCCTCCTGCCCGGAAACGGATCGAAGTGTCTCTTCGAATGCCGTCAAATAACAGCGCGCCTCCTCAAAACTAACCCAACTGTGTTGCGAAAGGAAGCTAGCGCGGCAATCGACCCAAGCTTCAGTAGTTACGCCAGCCGGAGTTGGGCCCTCGTACATCAGATCACCGTAAATCTTTACGTCACCCGCTACACCAGACTGTCTCAGCGTATTGGCCACAGATTCGCCGTCAGCTATATGAAGCATTACAGGTTTCCTCGTTGCTGCTGCTTTCAATTTACTCGACGTTTACCATATGGAGCCGCAACGCTCGCGCTCGCATAATAATTCTCATATGACATCTTCTTCGCCAGAACTCAGCCGCCTGCTTTCGGCCGGTCCGGAAC
>JBAUZG010000420.1:0-4189 GCA_049585195.1 Bryobacteraceae bacterium
GCGATTGCGGCGCTATTGGCGACATCTTCAAAGGTCATAAATACAAGCCGACAATGGCGGCGGCATCGGCTTCGGCAGTTCTTGCGGGAACCGATTTGGCGTGCGGCAACGAATACCGATCGCTGACTGAAGCGGTGAAGCAAGGTATTATCCCTGAGAGCGCAATCGACAAATCGCTGATCCGGCTGTTCGTTGCAAGAATTCGTCTCGGAATGTTCGATCCGCCCGATCGCGTGCCCTCCTCGAAACTGACCATGGCGGATGTGGACACTCAGGCGCATCGGGAGCTCGCGCTCGAAGCAGCCAGGGAATCAATCGTGCTGCTCAAAAACGAGAGACACGCGCTGCCACTATCGTCTACGTTGAAGCGCATTGCGGTGCTGGGACCGACGGCGGACGATCCGGACGTGCTGCTGGGAAATTATAACGGCATTCCTTCGCGGCTGATTACTCCACTCGACGGTATTAAGAAAGAGCTAGCGGGGAAAGCCTCGGTGGAGTTTGCGCTCGGAAGCACCTACACGCCCGGGTGGACCGCGCTCGTTCCCGCGTCTGTTCTGATGGCGACTACAAACCAGCGCGGATTGCAGGCGGAATATTTCGATAACGCGAACCTTGCCGGTAATCCGGTCGTGACTCGGATCGATGAGCATGGTTATTTCATATGGGACATGCACGACGAGGCAGTGACGCCGAAACTTGCGCGCGACGGCTTTTCAATACGATGGACCGGCAGCTTGCGCGTGACTCAACCGGGAGAATATGCGCTCGGGTTCACACGGCTTCGCTGCGCGGATTGCAAAGGAAACGATTCGGCGGACTTGTATCTAGACGGCAAGCCGGTGGTACAGGATGAGCGGCATGTGTCTTGGCAGCCGCGCAGCGAAACTTCAACCGTACGCCTGGACGCAGGTAAGAACTACAAAGTCCGGCTCGAATATAGACAGAACGGCGGAGCGGCGGGTCTCGAGTTTGTCTGGATACCTCCGGCCGAAGCGCTTTTGAAAGAGGCGGAGGAAACGATTCGCCGCGCCGATGTTGCGATTGTCTGCGTGGGGTTGAATTCCGATCTTGAAGGCGAGGAGTCGAAGGTAAATATTCCGGGGTTTGAAGGAGGCGATCGGACAGACATCGGACTGCCGACGCCTCAGGAGAAGCTGCTGGATGTAGCCTACGCATCTGGAAAGCCGGTGGTTGTTGTGCTTTTGAATGGCAGCGCGCTGGCAGCGGTATCGGTAAAGGAAAAAGCAAGCGCGATTCTGGAGGCCTGGTATCCGGGACAAGACGGCGGCACTGCAATTGCCGAGACGCTTGTGGGCGACAACAATCCTTCGGGCCGGCTGCCCGTTACATTTTACGAATCGGCAAGTCAATTGCCGCCATTTACCGATTATTCGATGCATGGGAGAACCTATCGCTATTTCACAAGCGCGCCGCTTTATCCATTCGGTTATGGCCTGAGTTATTCCGACTTTCAATATTCCGAGTTGTCGGTAAAAGGCAATCGCATAACAGCGCGTGTGAAAAACGCATCGTCGCGCGACGGCGACGAGGTGGCACAGCTCTATACGACGCCAGCCAATTCAACCAGCGGCCTGATCCGCCAGTTGCGTGGCTTCGAGCGGGTTCATCTGAAAGCCGGTGAAGCACGCACGCTTACGTTCGCACTGCCTGCGAACTCGGGCGAGATCCGAAAGATCAGCGTGGGCGGAGGCCAGCCGATACCTGGCTGGCCGGGCGTTCATTACGTGGAAACATTACACTAGAGAGCGTGTGGGCTCTCGCGCAAGACTTCCGGTACGTGCTCCGGTTGCTTCGAAAGACGCCCGCTGTTACGGCTGTGGCCGTGCTTTCACTCGCGCTCGGTATTGGCGCGAATACTGCGATTTTTGGCGTCATCAATGCCCTGATGTTGCGTTCGCTGCCGGTTCGCGATCCACAGCAATTGGTGAGCATCGGCGCCATGGATCGCGATCACCCCGAGCATGGCGAAGAGATCTCGCTGGCAGTGTTTAACGAAATCCGGGACCATGCCAAAGCGTTTTCGAACGTTTTCGTCTGGTCGGGCGGAGGTATGAGCAATTTCGAGGCGAACGGCGTTAGGTATGCCGGAAGCCTTGACGAAGTCTCAGGAGACTACTTTGCGAGTCTCGGTGTACGTCCCGCGCTCGGCCGCGTGCTCGCGCGCGACGACGCGCCACTTGATGGGAGGCGCTCAGCGCAAGTCGCCGTTATCACTTATGCGTGCTGGCAGCGGCGGTTCGCCGGCAACCCGAACGTGATCGGTAAGACCATTCGGGTGGACGGCATACCGCTGACGATTGTTGGCGTTTCGCCGGAGAATTTCGCGGGCTTTCAGATCGACGCCGGACCTGAAGCAACCGTCCCAATCGGCTTCACGGGCCGTGAGTATCGCGGCCTGCGGGGCAACGCCTTCGCCCGTTTGAAACCGGATGTTAGCATCGCCCACGCGCGCGCCGAGATTCAAGTATTGTGACCAGGCATTTTGAAATCAACTGTTCCCGATGCGTATCGCGGCTCCCAGCGCGCGAAATTCTTCGCGCTGCGTGCGGACGTACAGCCAGCCGGACGCGGCAATTCATATCTGCGCCGCCGGCTTGAAAAACCTCTTGAAACATTAATGGCCCTAGTAGGCGCGGTCCTGCTGATTGCCTGCGTGAATCTGGCCAACCTGCTCCTGGCACGCGCGGCGGCGCGGCGGCACGAGTTCGGTGTGCGAGTCGCCTTGGGCGCGGCCCGATGGGCATTGATTCGCATGATGCTCACGGAGGCGATGTTGCTTTCGTGCGCTGGGGCAGCGTTCGGCTTGCTAATCGCGCGATGGACGGCGCGCTACCTGCTAGCCAGTTTCTGGACGGGTTACGTCCCGCTGTCGCTCGATCCATCGCCCGATGCCCGCGTGCTGGCGTTCACCGCGGCAGTGGCGGTACTCACTGGCGTGCTCTTTGGGATTGTTCCCGCTTGGCAAATGAGCCGCAGCGATCCGGCACGGTCGTTATCTCAGAGCTCACGGACAACGGGCGGCCGGACGGGACGTTTCAGCAACGGGCTTGTTGCTACGCAAATTGCTCTCTCGCTTGTGCTGCTGTTGGGAGCGGCACTGTTCGTACGCAGCCTTCAAAACCTGCGGACTGTCGATCTTGGTTACCGCCGTGATCACCTGCTCATCATGCAACTGTTTCCGCAGCCAGGGCGCGAAAAAATTGCGAACCGCGCGCAGTATTACCGCGAATTAGTGGCGCGGATGTCGGAGATTCCTGGGATAGAGTCCGCCAGCTACTTGCACATGGGCCCGGCGTCCCCGTACGAGTTCAAGGAGCCTGCCTCGGCCGGTTCCGGCACGGCTATTGTGAACGCGGTCGAGGAATGGGCTGGCCCAGGGTTGTTCCACATGATCGGGATGCACGTGCTGGCGGGCCGCGAATTCAACTGGCGCGATGACGAGCGCGCGCCGCGCGTTACCGTCATTAGCGAGAGCCTCGCGCGAGCGCTCTTTGGAGATCGGAACCCCATCGGCCTCGCCATCGACGTAGGCTCTGAACCGCAACATAAAGGACTGACGATTATCGGTGTAGTGAATAGTGCAAGTTTATGGAAATTCGACAGCCGTGAACCCCTCGCGGTTTATCACGCGCTGATGCAGGAGCCGGATTACAACCAAGCTCGGATCGTCGTTCGAACCCTTGACGATCCGGCAAGAGTTGCACGCACGGCCGAACGCACTCTCGAGTCTCTCGGACATCACTATTCACTGCGAACCGAGACAATTGAACAACGGACCGCGGATACGCTGGTTCTGCAGCGCATGATCGCGATGCTTGCTTCTGGTTTCAGCGTGCTCGCGCTGGTGCTGGCCGCAGTCGGCCTGTATGGCGTCATGTCGTACGCGGTCACGCGGCGCACCGCCGAAATCGGCGTTCGCATGGCTTTGGGAGCCGTTCGGGCCGATGTGCTTCGTCTGATTCTCGGCGAGGTCGCGCTGCTGCTCGCCATAGGCATCGCGATCGGGCTTCCGGCGGCGTTGGTCTGCGGCAAACTCGTGGGCAGCATGCTGTTTGGGGTGACCGTAGCGGATCCGACGACTGTCGCGGTTTCATTCTTCGTTCTGGCCGTTGTAGCCGGGATCGCCGGTTTCTTGCCCGCGCACCGTGCATCGCGTGTAGACCCG
>JBAUZG010000421.1:0-6216 GCA_049585195.1 Bryobacteraceae bacterium
TGACATGCGTGTGGGAATCGCGACGGATCACGGTGGATTTGGTTTGAAGGAAGAGTTGGTTGCTCATCTTCGCGAAGCGGGGCACGAGGTAGTCGATTTCGGGGCGCACAACTTGGCTCTCAACGACGATTATCCAGACTTCGTCGTCCCGCTTGCCCGCGCTGTGGCTGCGGGGAGAGTGGAGCGCGGCGTGGCGATCTGCGGTAGCGGCGTCGGCGCGTCGGTCTGTGCGAACAAAATTCCGGGCGCGCGCGCCGGGCTGGTTCACGACCACTTCTCAGCCCAACAGGGGGTCGAGGACGATCACATGAACATCATCTGTATGGGCGGCAGGACCGTAGGGCCGGCAGTGGCCCAAGACCTTGTCGACACGTTCCTGGCAGCCGAATTCAGCCGAGCCGAACGACACCTCCGCCGGCTGGGTAAGGTCGCTTTACTCGAAAATCAAACTGTCAGCCAATGAGAAATGGAAAAGGGGATAAGACATGAGTGTCACGCACCTAGCTGAGCCAGTGACTGAAACAGAAATTGACCAATTGTGCATTAACACGATTCGCACGCTTTCGATCGATGCCGTGCAGCAGGCCAAGTCCGGACACCCGGGCACACCGATGGCTCTCGCGCCGTTAGTTTATGCGATCTGGAATCGCGTGTTGCGGTTCGATCCGCAGGACCCTATCTGGCCGAATCGCGATCGGTTCGTGCTTTCGAACGGACACGCCTCGATGCTGCTCTGGTCGATGCTCCACCTGACCAGGGTGCAAGCGGTGAACGCCGATTATGAGAACCTGGGCCAACCCTCGGTGACGCTCGACGATATTCGCCGCTTCCGCCAGCTCGACAGTAAGGCGCCCGGGCACGCCGAATACCACTGGGTTTCGGGTGTTGAGACCACGACTGGCCCGCTTGGGCAAGGCGTAGCCACGAGCGTGGGCATGGCCATTGCTCAGAAATGGCTTTCCAATCGGTACAACCAACCGGGCTTCGAGATTTTCGACTACAACATTTATGCGGTTTGCGGAGACGGCTGCCTGATGGAGGGCATTTCATCGGAAGCGGCATCGCTTGCCGCTCACCTTGGCCTGGATAACCTCTGCTGGATTTACGACAACAACCACATCACGATCGAGGGCAACACGCGTATCACCTTCACGGAGGATGTCGCAGGCCGATTCCTCTCCTATGGCTGGAACGTGCTGAGAGTCGGCGATGCTAACGACATCGATCGCATCGAACATGCGCTCGAGGTTTTCCGAACGACGAAAGGCAGGCCCACGTTCATCGTTCTTGATAGCCACATCGGCTATGGTTCCCCGCACAAACAGGATACCGCCGCTGCTCACGGCGAGCCGTTGGGTGACGACGAGGTCCGCCTGGTCAAGCGCGCCTACGGATGGCCTGAAGACGCAAAGTTTCTCGTCCCCGACGGCGTCTATGAGCACTTTGCGGCCGGAGTGGGTGCACATGGCGAGACGGCCCGGCGCGAATGGACAGAGCTGTTCAACGCGTATCGAACGAAGTACCCCGACCTCGCGACCGAGATTGACTTGATGCAGCGCCGGGAACTCCCGGCTGGGTGGGACCGCAACCTCCCCACGTTTCCTGCCGACGCAAAAGGCATCGCGGGACGGGACGCATCTGGAAAAGTGTTGAACGTGCTCGCACAGAACATCCCGTGGTTTCTTGGCGGCTCCGCCGATCTTGGCCCCTCGAACAAGACCACATTGACTTTCGAAGGTGCGGGAGATTTCCAGGCCGATAGTCCGGGCGGAAAGAACTTCCATTTCGGAATCCGCGAGCACGCGATGGCAGCTATCGTAAACGGACTTTCGCTGTCGAAGCTTCGGGCTTTCGGCGCAACGTTTTTCATTTTCAGCGACTACGCGCGACCCGCCATCCGGCTCTCAGCTCTTATGGAGTTGCCGACAATGTTCGTCTTTACGCACGAAGCGATGGGAGACGGAGAAGATGGACCGACGCACCAGCCGGTCGAGCACCTTGCGTCATTACGGGCCATACCCGGCCTGGTTGTGCTGCGGCCCGCCGATGCCAATGAAGTGGTCGAGGCCTATCGTTACGTCATGCAACTGGGCCACAAGCCTGCCGTGCTGGCGCTGTCGCGCCAGCCCTTGCCTACGCTCGATCGCGGAAAGTATGCGTCCGCATCCGGTTTGGCGCAGGGCGCCTATGTGTTAGCGGATGCCCCTGGCGGGAATCCCGAGGTGATCCTGATTGCCTCCGGAAGCGAAGTCAGTCTAGCCGTGGACGCCCACGAAAAACTCGCCGCCGAAGGCGTTCGCTCGCGTGTGGTTTCGATGCCGTCCTGGGAGATCTTCGAAGAACAAACAAGGGACTATCGAGACAGCGTGCTACCGCCGAGCGTGACAGCACGTGTCGCAGTGGAGCAAGCCTCGACCTTCGGATGGGAGCGATACGTTGGCAATTCCGGCCATGTTATTGGCATGAAGACGTTCGGAGCATCAGCGCCGCTCAAAGAACTCCAGAGAAAATTCGGCTTCGAGCCAGACCGGGTGGTAGCGGTTGCGAAGGGGCTCCTGGGCAGAGCTTGACGAGGCCTCTCGCCTCTACTCGCACGTCTTCGCTTCAAACAAAGCCTCGCAAGCGGGACTCTTCACCGGTAGGCTGACAACCGCCCGGGCATTCCGCCATGGCCAAAAGGCTACTATTTCTTACTGTGTTACTCGTGTGGACTCGGACGGCGATTTTCGCCCAGCAAGCGGAAGATCTACAAAAGCAGTTGGAGCAGTTGAAGCTGGAATATCAAAAGAAGATCGAGGATCTGGAACAACGGATTGCAGCTCTGGAAAAGAAAGGCAGCCAAGGTTCAGTTCCGCCGCAGCCTGCTCCACAGCAAAGCAATTCGCAAGGTGTAACCTCGGCGGTGGGCAACGGCATGGCGCAAGGCGTTAAAACCGCCATAGTTGGCCAAGGCAGCCAATTGCCATCGGTCCAGGGGCAGTTGCCCAGCGCGCCCACGTACGATTGGCTGCAGGAGGCACAAACTCAGATCAGCCAGCTGCAGGAAGAAGCCAAGACGTTCGAGTTTCACGGCTATTTCCGCTCCGGATACGGTCTGAACAGCGTAGGAGGCCAACAAGTAGCATTTCAGGCTCCGGGAGCGGACGCGAAGTATCGCTTGGGCAACGAAGCCGAGACTTACGCCGAATTGATTTTTGTGAACAACTGGACCAATCCCCAACACGAGACCAGCCAGCCCTTTATTAAGACGGAATTTATGGTTGAGGCCAACACCAACAATGGGGAAACCTATTCGAACCCAAACACTGATCAGTTCCGCTTTCGTGAAGCCTTTGTGCAGATTGGCAATATCTTCAAGAGCCAACCGGATGCGGTATTTTGGGCCGGGGAGCGCTACTATCGCCGGCAACACGTAGAGATAGACGACTTTTACCCTCTCGACATGAGTGGTTATGGCGGTGGCATTGAGAATTTCAATGTTGGGTTCGGGAAAGCCGCCATTGCACTGCTGGGAGGCGCCATACCCGACATCGTGACGAACAATGGTACGTATTCAAAAGGCAATATCGACGCCCGCCTTTATGACATTAAGGCGCCGCTAGGCAAAGTGGCGTTCTGGTTCGATTTTGCGGACGCAAAGGGTGGTACGTATCAGGAGAGCGTTTGCGCTGTCCAGACCTGCACTGCCCAACAGAGCGCTAGCAATGCGCAACAGAGCGTAACAATTCCAACCACAACTGGGTACGCCTTCGGGTTTACGCATCAGCGTTTGGAATGGGAAGGCGGTTACACCCAATTCGGTATCCAATACGGCAAAGGCGCCGCCAGCAACTTTAGCAGCTCTCTCGATAATCCGACGCCTTACCTCAAAAACTCAGAAAGATTCCTCTTGACAGAGCAGGTGGTGGTTCAACCCAACAAGAAATTTGCCATTATGCCGATCGCGGTCTATCAACGTGTCAGGGACGGCATCCCAGGACACCATTCCGATCGGTGGGCGTCTTTCGGAGCGCGGCCAGTGTACTTTTTCACTGATCACCTTTCTTTAGCATTCGAAGGAGGCTTTGACCGCGTCTGGAACGGGCAGCATCTCTACGACGGGTGGCTTCGCAAGTTTACTATCGCGCCCCAAATTGCAGCCGGGCGACAGTTCTTTAGCCGGCCCGTCTTGCGCCTGTTCCTCACTTACGGGAACTGGTCGGAAGGGCTGATGGGCTTCGTCGGCGGAACTGCTTACCAAACAAGAACCGACGGCCTTACCTACGGAGTGCAGGCCGAGTCGTGGTGGTAGAGACAAGGGAGGAGAGCTTTGGACACAAACAAGACAGAAGGCAGCGCGGCCGCGAAAGTGGCCAGCACAGGATTTGTGCTTGCAGCCGCGGTGTTTGCGGCGCTCGGCGGCCTCCTCTTCGGCTATGACACCGGCGTGATTTCAGGGGCGGTGATCTTTATAACGAAGCAGTTCGGCCTTTCCGCATTTCCTGAGGAGCTTGTGGTCAGTATGGTGCTGGTGGGCGCCGCAGCCGGCGCGCTCAGTGGCGGCCGGCTTGCTGATCGATTTGGTCGGCGGCGCATGCTGATCGTGACATCTGTAATCTTTATCTTCGGCGCGATGGTCTGCGCGCTGTGTACGTCTCTTGGAATGCTGCTGGTTGGCCGCGTAATCGTCGGATTGGGTATCGGCCTGTCTTCAACGACGGTGCCGGTTTACATTTCCGAGATTTCTCCTGCGCAGGCGCGCGGATGGCAGGTTTCGTTGTTCCAGCTTGCAATTACGGTGGGCATTCTGGCGGCCTACATGGTCGACTACGCTTTATCGGCGAGCGAGGGCTGGCGCTGGATGCTCGGTCTCGCAGTGGTCCCGGGCCTCATTCTCGGTATTGGGATGCTGTTCATGGCGGAAACGCCTCGTTGGCTGGTTAAGCACGGAAGAGTAGTTGAAGCGCGAGCCGTGCTGGCGCGAGTTCGGGGAACATCCAATGTGTGTTCCGAACTAGATCAAATTCACGGCGCTGTCTCCCAATCGAGCGAGAGCGGTCATTGGTCAGACTTGTTGGCGCCAGCGGTCCGTCCCGCTCTGATCGTCGGCATCGGGTTAGCCGTATTTCAGCAGGTCACTGGAATAAACACTGTCATCTATTACGCTCCTACCATCATTCAGTCGGCTGGCATTCCATCGGCTTCCGGCGCCATTCTGGCTACGGTGGGAATCGGCTTGGTAAACGTGATCATGACCATCGTCTCTATGTGGCTGATTGACCGCGTGGGGCGGCGGCCATTGCTGCTGATCGGTATTGCCGGGATGATTGTTAGTCTCGGGGTGCTGGGTGGAGTCTTTGCGATTTATGGCGGACTTGCGTGGGTGGCAGTGCTTTGCCTGATGGCGTATGTGGCATCGTTTGCGATCAGTCTTGGCCCAATCTTCTGGCTGCTGATTTCCGAGATCTATCCCTTAAAAATCCGTGGCCTGGCGGAAGGGACCGCGGCCGCTACCAACTGGGGCGCGAACCTGCTCGTCTCGTTGACGTTTCTTACGCTGTTGAACGCGCTGGGGCCCAGCCGGACATTCTGGCTGTACGGATTGCTTGCGATCGGCTCCTGGCTGTTCTCCTATTACCTTGTGCCTGAAACCAAGGGGCGAACCCTTGAAGACATCGAGCAGTTCTGGCGTGAAAAGACGGGCCGCATCGACCGACGTTGATGTAGTGCGGCTACACGTGCTCGGCTGCGGGTAATCTTTTGGAAATCGAGGCGTGAATGAGAGCGGGTATTAATCAGCGTGTGATCGCAATGAGTTAGTCGGAAGAGAAGCGCGTTCCGATTCTCGAGGTTGATGGTAATTGGTTGAATCCCAGCATTGTGGTTTTGCGGTCACCGTTTTGCAGTCTGCTAGTGCCGCGCCTGAATGTACGGCGTCCTCTGTTTGCCGAAGAGATGTTGTTAGCGAACTTATAGATACGCGGCGTACAATCGGCTCGATAATCCATCGAAGCGAAATTGGTATGTCGCGGCTTAATGCGATGGCTTCGAGTTCGACATACACTCCGCCATCGCGCTCCTCGAACCGGGTAATGCTGAACAACCGCCAAATGAATCCGTCGCCTTCGCCCTCGGGCGATGCCTCCTGATCGAACGTACCGTAGTTTTCAATTTCCTGAATACGCGTTGTTTCGGAGACGCTGTATCCCCGTCGATCGCTTACGCGAATGTAGGAAC
>JBAUZG010000422.1:0-9919 GCA_049585195.1 Bryobacteraceae bacterium
TCATACACCTTTCCGCCGAGTCCCGTCTGATCGACCGGCAGCCGAGCGGAGAAATCACCGTCTTTGAAGGCGATAAGGGTATTCAGCAGCAGACTCGTATCGAGGCTGTTGGCGGCAATATCTGTGGTCATAAAGTAAAGCTCCCGGGGACTCGGATGTGCCGGATATTGGCGGTAAATGGAAGGAAGACAACGCTGGAGGATGTCTCGCGGACGGCTGCCACCCTGCAGCCGCTCGACGGCGAGTTTCTGTGCAAAGTAGGTGTTACTCTTTCATGCCAAGAATTTCGCGGCTGGCGCCGATGATGCCGCAAGCACTTCCTTAATGACAGCTCCAACTGCCATGAATTCATTCAACGAAGACGGCTTTCGAAGATAGCAAGTAGCGCCCAGTTCCGTTGCGATGAGCCGGTCTTTTGGCGAATCCGATGACGTCAAAATAATTACTGGTACCAAGGCGAAGGTGCGATCGTTGCGTATGCGCTCGAGAATTTCAGTTCCATCGTGCTTCGGCAAATTCAGGTCAAGCAGGATGAGAGCCGGCATCGAAGTTTCGTCGAACGCGCCTTCCCCACAGAGAAAAGACAACGCCTGTTTCCCATCCGCGGCCACTTTGAGCTGAAAGTCAATTCCACTCTCTTTTAGAACGTGCCGGATGAGATAAACGTCGGCCGGATTGTCCTCCGCCATAAAGATATGAGCGGGGGCGCTAGATACCCGGTTCAAAGCTAAACCAGCCTCCCGTCCGCTCCGCGATTTCGCGGGCCGCTGAGTCGTGCGGATTAAATTGCCCTCCGCTACGGCGGGCTGTTCGGCTGACATCGAACCACCCAACACACGCGTTGGTAATCCTTATGCGCAGCTTAATCAGGTTGGCAACAATCGGGCGAGCGCGCCGAAGATATTTCGGGAGAAGCTTGCCAATAAACATTAGTCGTGATGTTACGGGCTTCGAGTACAATTTACACGAATAGCAGTAAAATGTAAAGGATTTCATCTCTAATTGATCCCTTATTATTTGCAATCCCCAGCGTCGTGCGGTTCGGAAAATGTTGGCCGGAATACGATACACTATGGCCCAACCACGATGCTCCGCCCTCCCCTGATTGCACTCGTACTTTTACTTACCGGGCTCTTCAGCTGTTCGAATTCCCGGCCAAAAACGGAGCACCCGCCGCCCGTTACGGTCTTGATGTCGGACACGGGCGACTCGAGCAATCTCGATCGACGCATCATGAGCGAGTTCACGCGCAGAACCGGCATCGCGATTCGCGTGGTTCCAGCCTCGGAATCGAGCTCGAAGCGGCTAAACCAGGAAATTGCCCTCCTCGAGCACAAATCTCCAGCGGTTGATATCTTTCAAGTCGATACCATTTGGCCGGGAATTGTGGCAAATTACATGATCGACTTGAAGGATGCGCTTCGAAGCGAGCTATCTGATGAGCCTCGCGAGGTCGTCGAAAATGCGACCGTCAACGGGCGTGTCGTTGCCGCTCCCTTTTACGTCGAGTACGGCATGCTCTACTACCGCACCGATCTTCTCAAAAGATACGGATTCGCGCGGCCGCCGCGCACGTGGGATGAACTCGAGGCACAGAGCTTGCGCATTCAGACGGGCGAGCGGATGCGGAGCCATTCCGACTTTTGGGGCTACGTGTGGCAAGGCGCCGACTATGAAGGCCTCACTTGTAACGCGCTCGAATGGCAGTCCTCGCAAGGAGGCGGAAACCTGGTGGAACAAGACCATACAGTGCGTGTTGACAACCCGGCCGCAATCCGGGCGTTCGCGCGCGCGGCTCGCTGGGTCGGGACCATTTCGCCGCCGGGTGTCACCGCGTATCTCGAGGAAGATTCCCGCAACGTGTGGCAGAGCGGGAGAGCGGCGTTCCTGCGCAACTGGAGCTACGTCTACCCCTTGGCAAAGAAATCCGCTGAAGTGGGCGATCGATTCTGGATCACGCCGCTGCCCGAGGGAGTCAACCGCCACGGAAGCGCTCTTGGGGGATGGTATTTGGGAATTCCGAAATACACGCGGCATCGCTCCGAGGCGATCGCCTTCGTCAAATATATGACAAGCCGCGAGGTGCAAAAAGAGAGGGCTATCGGGGCTGCGTTTTTGCCCGCAATTGAGTCCTTGTACCGCGATCCGGCCGTGCTTAACGCCGGCCCATTCTTCCAGGTAATAGCCGAAGTGCCGGGACGCCTTGTCCGGCGGCCTTCGTCCCTCGTTGGCGCGAGATACGATCTTGTTTCGCGGGCTTACGCCCACGGCGTTCACTCGATTCTGACCGGGAACATCAGCCCTGCGGAAGGCGCCGCGGCCATTGAGTCGGACATCGCGCGTTTGACGGGCTTTGCGAAGCGCGGTAACGAGGAGCCTCAGTGACTATTGGATGGCGCCTCACGCTTGCGTTCGGCAGCGTAGCGTTCCTCATTGCGTGCGGCACCGCGGTAGCGGGCTGGCAGTTCCTCAGTATTTTGCGGCATGAACGAATTCTCGCGGCCGTTGACGATCAAGTGATCGCCGTATATCGTGTCCGCGCCGACGTCGGCGCGATCCGCCGCAGGCTGGATAGTTTGTCGCAAGCCCGCGACGCAGCCAGGTTTGTTTCAAGCGCTCATCAACTCCGCGAGGAATCGTTCGACGACATCGAAGAAGCAGTGAAGTCCTTTCATGAGACCCAAACGCCGGTTCCCGGAACTCTCGGCGCTTTGCGCGATGCCATCGCCGACGAATTTGACGCGATGGAGCGCCTGGGCGGCGTCAACGATTGGATCGCCATCCATCTCCGTTTGGAAAACCAGGTGAACGACATCCTGGACAGGGTGCGGGAGATGGTCGAAAACGTCAACGCGGAGGTCAGCGCCGAGCGAATTCGATCCATTCGCGAAATCGAGATCGGTGAGCGGCGCTCAAAGGTGATGCTGGGCCTTACTGCGATCCTTTCGCTCGCCGCATCTTTGATTCTGGGTTTATATGTTACCCGCAGCATCGTCAAACCCCTGTCTCAGCTAAAGAGTGCCGCCCATCAGTTCGCGCTCGGAGATTTCAATGTCACGCTCGAAACGGGTTCAAAGGACGAACTCGGCGAAGTGAGCGATGCCTTTATGGTCGCTGCCCGCCAGCTGCACGATTACTATTCAGCGCTGAAGAGCTCGAACGAAGCCCTCGAACAGTTTGCATACGCCACCAGCCATGACTTGCAGGAACCGCTTCGGACAATATCCGCGTTTTCCGGTTTATTGAAATTGCGATGCGGCGATCTCCTGCCATTAGAGGGCAAACAGTATCTTTCTCATCTAGTCGACGCGTCTACTCAAATGCGAGAACTGGTCGAAGGGATACTCGAGTATTCGCGTCTTGCCAGCTCTGCGGACGAGCGGGAACAGGCCCTTGAAACAGAAGAAATTGTGCCAGTGGTTCTTAACAATCTGCGCGCAATGATCGAACAGACGCATGCCACAGTGACGCACGACGAACTTCCCGCCGTAGTGGGAAATCGCCTGCAATTAATTCAGTTGTTTCAAAATCTCGTCGGCAACGCGATTAAATACCGTTGCGAGGGAATACCCCCACGCATCCACATTTCAGCAGGGGAAGATGGCGGCATGTGGCGGTTCTGCGTTGAAGACAATGGAATAGGCATCGACCCGAGGTATCACGCTCAGGTTTTTGGAATGTTTAAGCAATTAACCCGCGGCGGCCAGGGCGTCGGAATGGGTTTAGCAATCTCAAAACGCATCGTCGAAAGACATGGAGGCACTATCTCGGTCGCCTCAACGCTCGGGAGCGGATCGCGCTTTTACTTTACGCTAAGACGGCCGGGAAAAGCCCCGCTTCGATCGCGCCAAGCGGCTTCGAGTTCAGCGGTGTCGTGAAGCGTTCTTGCTAAGCGCCGTCTGCTCCAATAAGACAGTAGCTGAATGACCGATCGCGAAGACCAACCCCATTTCCATCGTCTTTCGCTCGTTGTGCCCTGCTATAACGAAGCGAAACGGCTGAACATCGAAAAATTTCGCGCTTTCTTGTCGCAACCCGGCTGCACCCGGTTAGTGTTCGTCGACGACGGCAGCACCGACCGGACTGTGGAAGTTCTCGAGGCTCTTCGCGACGGCTTCGACGACCGCGCCGAAATACTTCGATGCCAGGTGAACGGTGGAAAAGCAGAGGCCGTTCGCCTGGGTCTGCTTCATTGTCTTCGCACGCTTAGCCAGGACTTCGTGGGCTTCTGGGACGCTGATCTGGCTACGCCGCTCGAGACCATACCGCGATTTATCGCTGTACTGGAAGGCGATCCGGAGATACAAATGGTTTTTGGCGCGCGCGTCAAATTGCTCGGCCGCTCGGTGATCCGAAAAGAATCGCGCCACTATCTGGGGAGGATCTTCGCAACTGTCGTCTCCTGGATGCTGAAACTGCCGATTTACGACACTCAATGCGGCGCCAAAATTTTTCGCGCTAACGATTCGCTCATTCAGGTTCTCGATCAGCCCTTCCTATCGAGGTGGGTGTTTGATGTCGAAATCCTGGCGCGGCTCCTCAGGTCCTACCAAGGAAATACGGCCGCGCTTGCTCAAGCCATCTACGAATATCCGCTCGAATGCTGGACCGACATCGAGGGATCGAAGGTTCGTCCCAGTGACTTTCTCACGGCGATTCTTGATGTGGCTCGTATTCGCCGGACTTATTTATCTTGAGTTGGTTCCGGCGTGTGATTTCTCAACCAGTAACCGATCGCCGCATCATACAGTGCGCCTCCGGCCAAGCCGCCCAATAGCGGCCCGATGATTGGAATTAAGAATGCGTTCGAGCCGTCCGTGAGCCCGTTCTTTTTGAACCCGACAATCACGGTGAGGAGCCGGGGGCCGAAATCCCTGGCCGGATTGATCGCGTACCCATACAGGCTGCCAAATGACATGCCGATTGCAACGACACTGAAGCCGACCAGAATGGGCGCCAAGCTGCCTGCCGGCGCCAGGTTGCGGCGATCGGTGACGGCGAAGATCACGAGCAGCAACAGCGCCGTTCCTAAAATCTGATCGTACATGCCAGCCGAAGGTATGTTTGGAAAGGCGGGAAACGTTGTGAACACTCCGGCAGTATGGTCGCGAAGCGGGTCGGCTATATCGAGTTGCGGACGATATTCCCAGAACACGAGCGCCGCTCCGGTGAACGCTCCGCTGATCTGCGCAACGAAGTATGGTGCGACTTTTCGCCAGGGAAAGCCGCGGAAGACGGCGAGTGTCAGCGTAACGGCTGGATTCAGATGAGCTCCGCTGACCCGGCCCGCAATATATACCGCCAGAGTCACTCCTAAGCCCCAGGCCAACGTGATATTTGTGTACCCGCCATTTACAATTTCGCCCTGCTGCGAGTGTCCGAAGAGCACGACCATCGCTACAACACCATTCCCAAATGCAAGCAACACCATCGTCCCGACAAATTCTGCAAGGAATTCAGCTTTGAGAGAAAACTTGGGCATATGTCGCAGTGAGAATAACAAACTGCCCGAGCCGCGACCGCGAAGGAGCGGTCACTCTTCTCGAAGTGCTGCCATCGGATCCAAGCGTGCGGCGCGGCGGGCAGGTACATAACTCGCCGCCAGTGTGACCGCCGCAAGCAGCGCCGCCGCCAGCGCAAGGGTACGCGCGTCGTAGGGCTTCAATCCGAAAAGTATCGATCGGACTATGCCCGCCGCAGCAATCGCTAACAACGCCCCGGAACTCAGCCCAGCCGCAAGAAGCGCGCCGGCTTGACGCATAATCAACGCCAGAATGTTGCGCCGGTCCGCGCCGAGCGCGATGCGGATTCCGATTTCATTGGTGCGCCGCGCAGCAAGATACGACATTACGCCATACAGGCCAATAGCCGCGATCAGCGCCGCAAGCCCTCCGAAGAAACCGGATAGCGTAGCCATTAGTCGCTCGCGCAGCAGACCCTCATCGATGGTCGCTTCGAACGCCCGAAAATCGACGCCGATCAAAGGACTGACTTGCGCAACGGCGCGCCGGACCCCGGAAGCCGTGCCACGCACGGACGTCGTGGAGCGAATCATGATTTCGGCGCTAGGAGCCGGCCGAGTATCTTGAGCGGTAGAAAGATATGCGATCGGCACGAAATCTTCGCGCAGGCTAAAATACTTTGTGTCTCTGACTAAACCGACGATCTCGAATGCCTGCTCGGGGTCCGATGGCGTTGCTTGTCTCCGAAATCTCATCCCGACCGGGTTGGCACCTAGTCCCAGCCGATGAGCAAACGACTGATTCACGATCGCGACTTTCGGAGACGATGTTGTATCGTGATCGTTGAAATCCCGGCCGGCCAGGAGAGCCGTTCCCATCGTCTTGAAATAGCCGTCGCTGATCGAGTTGAAATAGGATTCACTCTTGCGGTTCGCATCCTCCCCGTCGCGCCAAACCTCATTTCCCGTGCCACTCCCGCTCAGCGGCACGATATCTACCTCGGCGGCTGATACAACGCCTGGAACGGCGCGAATCCTCTCAATCAAATCGCGTTTGAACGCTACACGTTGCATGAAAGGAATATTCAACCGGCGGAAGAGATCGACATCGGCAAGCAGAATTCCGTGGCGCTCGAATCCTGCGTCGACAGCGAGCAGATTCCGTAGGCTGGCGGAAAACAGGAGCGCGCCGACAAGCAGCACAAGCGACAACGAAACTTGGGAAATGACCAGAACCTGCCGCAGTCCAAATTTTTCGCGATTCGCGGTGAGAGAGCGGCCGCCGGTCTTCATGGCGTCGCTCGGAGCGGCGCGCGTGGCTCGAAACGCCGGCATCAGCCCAAACAAAATGCAAGTGAGACTCGCGACCATTAGGGTAAAGACGAACACCCTACTATCTGGTCGCAGATCGAGGAACAGCGCGTCTCCTTGTGTGCCGAGCAGGGCAACCAGGAAGCGGCTCAGCACGCTTGATACGAACAATCCCACAACCGCGCCGCACACGGCCAGCAGAACACTTTCGGTCATCAGCTGCCGGATGAGGCGGCTCCGTGAAGCGCCGATGGCCAGCCGCACGGCGAATTCGTGTTCGCGGGCCGTGGATCGCGCCAGGATTAGGTTCGCGATATTGGCGCAAGCGATCAGCAGAACCAGCCCTCCAGTAGCCAGCAGGAGCAGCAGCGGGTCTCCGTACTGCTCGCGCAACTCCGACACTCCGTTACCTGCCGGAGCGGCAGCCAGTTTGAATTTGAGATAGTCCTTGACATTTACTGCTGGATAATTTTTCGGGAGCGTGGCCTCGAAAATGCCCGACGTCGTTGCGCGCAACTGCGCGTCCGCCCTCTTCAACGTTTCGCCCGGCTTCAGCCGCCCCATCACCGTCAGCCACCAGACCGTACCTTCATCCAGCCAGTTGCCCTCGCTCCATAGAGCTGCTTGTGAGCAGATCGGCACCGCCACGTCGTACGACCGCCCGACCTCGACGCCCGAAAAACCGGCCGGCGTCACGCCAATAATGTCCACATTGTGAAAATTGAGCATGAGTTTTCGGCCGATCACGGACGCACTGCCAAGTTCGCGCTGCCAGAACGAGTAGCTGATCACTGCGCCCGGAAGCCCGCAACCGCGCCGGTCGTCGGCGCTTGTAAAGACGCGGCCCATGATCGGCTCGACACCAAGGACGCGGAAAAAATCGCCGCTAACAAAAAGTCCCCGCGCAAGACGTTGTTCACCGCCCGGAGAGAGGCCGAAATCGTTATCTGCCCACGCCAGCACTCCTGAAAATGTGTCCTGAGTATCGCGGAATCGCTCCCAAATTGGATTGGTAAGTGCCGGATACATTGTCGCTTGGCTTCCTCTCCACCCGGTGCGATCCGCCAGTTGCACCATCGCGAGTTGATCCGGGTCCTTGACCGGAAGAGTGCGCAGACGCACCGCATCGAGCAACTGAAAGATTGCTGTGTTCGCCCCGATGCCGAGCGCCAACGTCGCGATAGCTGCAATTGTGAATCCGGGGCTCTTCCGCAGCGACCGCAAAGCGTAACGAACGTCCCGGGATAAGCGATCAACCCATTCAACCGGTCGATAATCGCGCACTTCGTCTTTAGCTAGCTCGACCGCCCCAAACTCGCGGCGCGCGCGTAACTCCGCTTCCTCCTGGCTCAAGCCCTGGCGAACGTACTCGTCGATCGCGGCCTCCAGATGAAATCGAAACTCAGCCTCCATGCGCCGCTCCCATCGCCGCCGCTTAAACCACGGGCTTAATTTCATTCCCGGCTCCTCACTCCGCAGTCTCGAGCACCATCGAGATCACCTCGCACAGGCGATTCCATCCCGCGGTTTCAGCCTCGAGTTGTATGCGCCCCGTTTTCGTCAGGCTATAGTACTTGGCTTCCCTACCCCCTTCCGTGGTCTTCCACTCGGACTTCAGCCAGCCGCGCTTCTCGAGCCTATAAAGCGCCGGATAGAGAGAGCCCTGCCGGATCTGTAGCGCCTCTCCCGAAATCTGCTGAAGACGCTGCACAATCGCATACCCGTGAATCGGCCGCAAGGCGGCTATTTTAAGAATCAGCATATCGAGCGTCCCCTGGAGGAGCTCAGCTTCACTGGGCGTCTTTTCGTTGTGCCTAGGCATTCGAGATATCAGCATATCACGAATGCCTAGGATGTCGAGATGTTTTGTTACGCCGCGTCGTGAAAGATCACGCCCAACGTATAGCGGGAACCGGAACGCACACGGCTTACTCCGTGGCGCATCACTACACGGTAAAAGCCCCTCGTACCCTTAACCGGCCGGTGATGAACCGGGAAAACGATCGCATCTCCTTGGCCTAGCGAGGCCACTTCGGCACGAGATTGCATGCGGGGGCGCTGCTCGATCAAAATAAACTCGCCGCCTGAGAAATCGGTCTGAGGCTGGGAAAGCAGAAACGCGACGTCCATCATTTCGTTCCACCGATTCGCAATTTCCGCAAGCTGCGGGTAAAGCATCGTCCGAAATTGAACAATCAGTTCCGGAAGCGGATAACCAAAATATTTGTATTCGCCGCGCCCGAAGCCGTGCCGGGCCATCACAATACGCGATCGAAAGAGCGATTCGTCCGAATAAGAGTTTCGAAGCTCCGCGCATTCACCGGACGACAATAAAGCCTGGGCAACAGCGCAGCCATGCACGTCGAGATCTGCGCCGATACGGTCCCAATCAAGCGCCGCGATACGATCTGCCACATCATTTTCCACAACATCATTCTGCCGCCACGTATTCGGTCAAAGCACTCCGATTGTTGCGCTTAAATCTCAAAAGAAGATTGAACTACTTTCGTGGCAATTTGAAGGCGTAGAGACTGTCGCCTGCCGCAACGACCAGATATTGCAGGCCGTCGAGCTCATACGTCATCGGCCCGTTACTCACGCCGGCGCCGAGATGCGTGTACCACAGCGGCTTTCCATTGGCCGGATCGAGCGCAACAAAATTGCCGGAAGTATCGCCGCTGAACAGCACTTTGCCCGCTGTACTGAGCAGACCGGACAAACCGCCTCCGCTGCCCCAGTTATGGCTCCAGCGAATTTTGCCGGTCTGATAATCGATCGCCTGAAGGTACGTCGTCTCCCAGGCCCCTCGATCGATGCCGCCCCATCCTTCCGGTTTATTTTGCAAGTCGGTCAGATAGAAAACGCTGTACGATCGCCATGCGCTGACGTAAAAGAGTCCGGTATCGGGGTCGAACGTGGGCGGAGGCCAGTTTGCCGCGCCATTCGAGCTGGGCGACACCAAGGCGCCGTCTGGTTTCGGGTCTTTGTTTGGATCGCGAATCGGGCGTCCCTTCGCGTCGATACCCTTGGCCCAATTCGTTTTAATGAACGGCGAGGTCAACAAGTGCTCGCCGGTTGTGCGATCGAGAACGAAAAAGTATCCGTTACGGCTGGCCTGTGCGAGAAGCTTGCGCTTTTGGCCATTGA
>JBAUZG010000423.1:0-46136 GCA_049585195.1 Bryobacteraceae bacterium
GCCGAATCCCATACTGCGAAGCGGACCCACTTTTTACCTTTTGCTTCAAATGGAATTCTGAATCTCTTGGTTCCGAATGACGTCGTATCGGTGAGATTGAGGATCTTGCGGTCGACTTTCGTGCCATCGCTCCAGACCAACTCAGCAAATTCGAGAGGAAAGGTATATTCGATGGTCGCGCTGTAAATAGCTTTGGCGCCGGAGCGTTCGACGCCCCAGTTGTGAAAGAGAATTTCTCCCGTGGTGCCGAAGAAATTGCCGGCTCGGATGCCCTCAACAATTGGAGCCCAACTTTCGTTGTAGAGAGGTACGCGGTCAAGTTTCAGATAATTGACGGCCAGTTGCGGGTACATCTCATCCTCCGGCCATGTTGTGTAGGTGTCACCCTCGGCGATCATGAACTTTGGCTTTGGAGCCCAGTTGCTCATGTCGTCCATAGTGCCAAAGCAGCGCACCTCGCAGAGTCTTTTTTCAGAAAGGTCTGTTGGCAACGATTCCCAGGATGCGCCGATGAAACGATCGCTGAGAAAAAAATCCTTGTCTTTATAGGCTTCCGGGTAACCTTCGGAACTTTTCGTGCGCGGGTGGGCGGTCCAGATGATGCCATGTTCCTGGTTCACCATACCGAGCACGTCTTCTGCGGAACCGAGATGATAGACCCGCCCATACGTGGGATCCTCTTCGATGAATTGCTGGCCCGCCGGCCGGGGAGTCGCATGGGAGAAATACACCGGCTTGGGAGTCATCAGATACCAGTGGCCGCCTAGATAAGCATTTGGCTCTTCGGCAGGGATGACCAGGAAGTCTTTATCGGACATTCTGCGCGAGCCCTCGAAATAGATCTTTTCTTCCGCAAATCGCTTGGAGCCAGGATCGTTTGGATCGGAATCGTCATGGAAATCGCCTAAGTAGACGACATTGATGCCGAGGCCCCGAAAAACCGGAACCCAGCCAGGCTGGTAATCGAGAGTGTTACGATCGCGAAGCACTTCGTTGTAGTCCATATGAAAGTGGCCTGTGACGACTTTGAAGCCGGGTATGGATTTAAACACGTCGTCGTGCGTGTAAGCGAGAACGGCTTGCTGAGTCGCGCGATCGTTCTTCGCACTGAGATAGTAGTAAACCGCCATATGCTGAAGCGTTCCAGGAGGAGCATTGTACAGCGCGAAGTTGTCCCATTCGTCTCGAGAAACAGCGGTGCGCCTCTTCCAGACTGCATCGGTGACGCCCCATGGCACGTAACCTTCTCCCCTTTCGGGTTGCATGACGCCTAACGCGAAACTCTTCTCGCCGTCTTTTCGGTAGTAAACGTAACCGAGGTTTACGTCGTTTTCGCGAGCGAAAAAGAATTTGTGTGGAGGCGGAAAGACAGCCAAAGATCCGGATCCGGTATCCAGGATTTCGAGACGATTGCGGGCTCGCAAGTTGATTGGCTCGTTGTTGGGTGCTCCCCCAAACGCATATTTCTGCCGTTGCTGCGCTGTGTCGCGCCAAACAAGTTTCGTGTTGTTATCGATGGCGAAGCCTTTTAGGCCTGCTTTATAGATATAGGCCACCGAGGGATGGCCGGTTTTGGCGATTGCTTCCTGACGGAGAAGGTTCGATCCTTTGTACGCAGTGAACTCTACGTTGCCCGAAAACAGCCCGAGGGTCAGTCCATCGAATGTCACGCTTATGCGAGCGCCTTCGCTGGATACCCGGCAGGTTTGGGATTTGTATTCGGCGGAAGCGTGGTGAATTTCGTCCGGCTTACGCGGCAGGTCGGTGGTATCGTGACCGCCGGGAACGACCAACGGCGCATCCCAAAAAGTATTCCATTTTCTGACTTCCTCCTCGGCTGGTGTGTCGATGCCAAACTTCTTGAGCAGGTTGCGCTGCGTTGAAGAGATACGGCGCCGGCCGGTTGTGACTTGGAAGTCCGGTGTTAAATTCTTTCCGAGGACATCCCAGGCGCTGCCACTACGCGCGGCCAGTTGCTGAATAACGGGATGGCTGTCGCGAATGCTGAACAACGCCTGCAACTGTTGTCCCGTTTCACCCTGCCAGGTTATCTCGAGAGTTCCTCGATTCATCCCGGCATGCATACCCTCCACGGGCTTGTAGTCGTCAAAACTGCACTGTAACTGCTGAGCTGTCGCTGTCGCAGACAACAACGCCATACCTAGCAACAATCCGCCAGTTTTCATCGCTTACTCTGTTCCGCTCCCGATTCAGTCTATACAAGCAAGGGACAGCGCTTTGGTGGCGCGGGTGAGGAGATCGTTCTTAGCGCGATAAACTCGCTAGATGGAGCGGGCGACGTCGCGTGACGCGCCATCCGAAGAGCATAACTAGAAGGCAAGAGGAGACGTATATGGAAACAGCAGTACAACCACTCACCAATCGCCCGCTTCCAGAGCGCCCCGCGTGGAAGAGCTTGGACGCTCATTTTCAAGAGCTCCGGAAGCTGCATCTTCGGCAGCTATTCGCCGATGACCCGGAGCGCGGCAGACGCATGACGGCTGAAGCGGCGGGCATTTACCTCGATTACTCGAAAAATCGAATCACTGATGAGACGATTAAGCTGCTTGTTCAACTTGCGGAGGAATCGGGACTGCGGGGCCATATCGATGCGATGTTTCGAGGGGACAGGATTAACACGACGGAAAACCGGGCGGTGCTCCACGTCGCATTACGTGCGCCGCGCGGTGCATCGATCGTCGTTGACGGCCAGAACGTCGTCCCGGAGGTGCACAAGGTTCTCGACAAGATGGCGGACTTCTCGAACCGTGTCCGGAGTGGGGCCTGGAAGGGCCATACCGGCAAACGCATTCGCAACGTCATCAATATCGGCATTGGCGGGTCCGACCTGGGGCCGGTGATGGCCTATGAGGCCTTGAAGCATTACAGCGAGCGCGCGATGACGTTTCGCTTTGTCTCTAACGTCGACGGGACCGATTTCGCGGAGGCCGTCGACGATCTAGACCCGTCGGAGACTCTCTTCATCGTCTCTTCGAAAACATTTACGACGCTCGAGACGATGACGAATGCTCACGCAGCGCGTGCGTGGTCACTCAAGGGCCTTGGCAGTGACGAAAAGTCGGTGGCAAAACATTTTGTCGCGGTCTCGACGAATGGCGCAGAAGTGTCGAAGTTCGGGATCGATACGGCGAATATGTTCGAATTCTGGGATTGGGTCGGAGGACGTTACTCGATGGATTCGGCGATCGGCCTTTCGACGATGCTGGCTATCGGCCCTGATAATTTCCGGGCAATGCTTGGTGGCTTTCACGAGATGGACGAGCACTTCCGCACGGCTCCATTTGAACGTAACCTGCCCGTGTTGATGGGGCTGTTGACTGTTTGGTATAGCAATTTCTTTGGCTCGGAAACGATTGCGGTGTTGCCCTACGAGCAATACTTGAAGCGATTCCCAGCTTATCTGCAGCAATTGACGATGGAGAGCAATGGCAAACACGTCACGCTGAGCGGGACTGAGGTTACCTATCAGACGGGACCTATCTACTGGGGTGAGCCGGGGACCAATGGCCAGCACTCCTTCTATCAATTGATCCACCAGGGCACGAGGTTGATTCCCTGTGACTTCATTGCGTTCGGACAACCATTGAACGCGCTGGGCCGGCATCATGACATGCTACTGGCGAACGTGTTCGCACAAGCAGAAGCACTGGCGTTCGGCAAGACGCGCGATCAGGTCAAGGCTGAAGGTACGCCGGATTGGCTCGTGCCGCACCGGGTTTTTGAAGGCAACCGCCCGTCGAACATCATCCTTGCTGAGCGGCTCACGCCGGAGACGCTAGGCAAGCTTATCGCGCTGTACGAGCACTCCGTCTTTACCCAGGGCACCATTTGGGGTATCGACTCGTTCGATCAGTGGGGCGTTGAGTTGGGCAAGGTGCTGGCTCAACGCATTATTCCAGAGCTGGAAAGCCAGCAGGAACCTAAACTCGAGCACGACAGTTCGACGAATAATTCGATTCGCCGTTATCGGAAGTATAAGGCGGCCGTATGACAACGGTTTGAAGGAAAGTCTCTGCGGTACAACGACAACGCTTAGCAAAGGAGCTACACATGCAACTTGGAATGGTTGGTCTGGGAAGAATGGGCGCCAATATGGTGCGGCGGCTACTTCGGGGAGGCCACCACTGCGTGGTCTTCGATAGGTCGCCAAAAGCGGTACAGGACCTGGTCGAGGATACCGCGGTAGGAGCGGGTGATCTTGGCGATCTGGTGAAGAAGCTGGAGAAGCCTCGAGCGATCTGGTTGATGGTGCCTGCGGCGGTCGTGGACAGTACGATCTCCGAGCTTGTGTCGCATCTCGAGGGCGGGGACACGATCATCGACGGCGGCAACTCGTATTACGTCGACGACATCCGGCGCGCAAAAGAACTTGCGTCGAAGAGAATCCATTACGTCGATGTCGGCACAAGCGGCGGCGTGTGGGGCCTGGAACGGGGCTACTGCATGATGATCGGCGGCGAAGTAGAGGTAGTGAACCGTCTAGATCCCATATTCAAAAGACTGGCGCCCGGGGCGGGTGACATTCCACGTACGCCGGGCCGCGAAAAGATCGAGGGCACCGCGGAACTGGGATACCTGCATTGCGGCCCCAACGGCGCCGGCCATTTCGTGAAAATGGTTCACAACGGTATTGAATACGGCTTGATGGCGGCTTATGCCGAGGGTCTGGGGGTTCTGCGTGACGCTAATGTTGGTAAGCAAGATCATGCGATTGATGCGGAAACGACGCCACTACGACGCCCTGAGCACTATCAATACGATTTCAATCTTCGCGACGTGGCGGAGGTGTGGCGCCGGGGGAGCGTTATCGCCTCCTGGCTGCTCGATCTGACAGCGACTGCACTCGTCGAAGACCCGAATCTCGCGAAGTTCGCTGGACATGTCTCGGACTCGGGCGAAGGCCGCTGGACGATCAAAGCTGCCATCGACGAGGCTGTACCTGTACCCGTTCTGTCGGCAGCGCTTTATCAGCGCTTCACTTCGCGCGGTGAGGCGGACTATCAAGATAAGGTATTGTCGGCAATGCGGTATCAATTCGGTGGACACGTCGAAAAGGCGGCTTCGCCGGTCCACGCGTAATGAGCAGGTTCCCGTGATGAGAGGAATCGACACTTGAAGTACGTACTTGCGTTAGATCAGGGAACCACAAGTTCGAGAGCGATTCTTTACGATCGAGACGGCACGATACGCGGCCTTGTGCAACGCGAGTTCGGACAACTTTACCCACGGTCGAGCTGGGTCGAGCATGATCCGGAGGAGATTTGGGCATCGCAGATGAGCGTTGCGGTAGAAGCGCTGAGTCGAGCCAACGTCCGGCCGCGCGACATTGCCGCGCTTGGCATCACGAATCAGCGCGAGACCACTATTGTCTGGGACCGCAAGACGGGCAAACCGGTACACAACGCGATTGTCTGGCAGGATCGCCGCACCGCGGCAATCTGCGACGAATTTCGAGAACGAGGCCTCGAAGATACGATCCGACAAAAAACGGGATTGCTGATTGATGCTTACTTTTCCGCAAGTAAGATCATCTGGATTCTCGAAAATGTGAAAGGCGCGCGAGAGAAGGCAAATGCCGGAGAACTCGCTTTTGGAACCGTTGACAGCTGGTTAATCTGGAACCTGACGAGTGGAAAGGTGCACGCGATCGACGTGACGAACGCCTCGCGAACGCTGCTATTCAACATCCATGAAGGCAGATGGGATCGAGACCTGTTGAATGCGTTGCGTATTCCTGAATCGCTGCTTCCTCGAGTGCGCTCTTCGAGCGAGGTATACGCCCACGTTTCGACAAGCCTCGGCCTTGAAGATATCCCAATCGCGGGAGTAGCTGGAGACCAGCAGGCAGCGTTATTCGGACAAGCGTGTTTCCGGTCAGGAATGGCGAAGTGTACTTACGGCACGGGCGCCTTCCTGCTACAGAGTCTCGGCAACGAAATCAGGGAATCAAAGAATCGCTTGCTAACAACTGTAGCGTGGCAAAGGGACAACAAACTCGAATATGCGATGGAAGGCAGCGTCTTCGTGGCTGGTTCGGTCGTCCAATGGCTCAGAGATGGTCTTGCGCTGATCCATTCCTCGGACGAAGTGGAGGCGCTTGCGTTGAGCGTCCCAGATACCGGGGACGTATACGTTGTTCCCGCATTTACCGGACTCGGAGCGCCACATTGGGACCCGCACGCTCGCGGCACGATCATCGGCATCACGCGAGGAACAAAGGCTGGTCACATAGCACGAGCGTCGCTCGAGAGCATTGCCTATCAAGTCTCGGATTTACTCGAGGCCATGCAAGAGGACTCTGGACTTCCTATTAAAGAGCTGAGAGTAGATGGCGGAGCCGCGCGAAACGACACGCTTTTACAGTTCCAGGCGGATCTATTGGGAGTACCGATTGTGCGGCCTGCGATTACTGAAACGACCTCTCTGGGAGCGGCATTTCTTGCAGGGCTTGCGGTTGGCTTCTGGAAAGACCTAGAAGAGATTCAAACGTTCTGGAAAGTGGGTAAGGAGTTCTATCCTGCGAAGTCGCGAGTGGAAGTGGACGATCTTCGCAGCCGTTGGTATCAGGCGCTGGGGCGATCGAAGGCGTGGAACAAGCCCGAAAGGAAAAGGAGCGGGAGCGCGCTGACGGACAGAGAGATGGAAGAAGCACGGCAATGAGTACGAAATGACGCGGCTGGAAATGCTCAATCGATTCCAGTCGCACCCGGCCGAGTGGGACATCATTATCGTAGGAGGCGGTGCGACGGGAGTTGGAGTTGCGATCGACGCTGCTTCGCGCGGATACGACACGCTACTGCTCGAAGGTAACGATTTCGGCAAGGGCACTTCGAGCCGAAGCACCAAGCTCGTGCATGGCGGCGTTCGTTACCTTGAACAGGGAAACATCTCGCTGGTGATGGAAGCGCTGAAAGAGCGCGGCATTTTGCGTCAGAACGCTCCACATTTAGTGAGCGATCTTGCGTTCGTCGTGCCAAATTACGACTGGTGGGAGGCTCCGTTCTACGGCTTGGGGCTCAAGCTCTACAACATCCTCTCCGGAAGATATGGATTCGGTCCGTCAAAGGTTCTCTCGCGCGAAGAAACGCTTGATCGCTTGCCGACGATCAATCAGAATGGTCTCCGCGGCGGCGTAGTTTATTACGATGGTCAGTTCGACGACGCTCGCCTACTCATAAACATGGTGGCGACTGCGGCCGAACAGGGTGCAACGCTTATCAACTATTGCCGGGTTACCGGCTTGGGGAAGGGCAGCGATGGCTTCGTCAATGGGGTTGTCGCGCGAGACGAGGAGAGTGGCCGCGAGATCACGGCAACCGGCAAAGTCGTCGTGAATGCGACAGGCCCATTTACCGATGCGCTTCGCAGGCTGGCAGATTCTTCTGTTCAACCGATGATTTCGCCCAGTCAGGGAATCCACCTCGTCTTTGATCGGTCGTTCCTTCCCGGCGACTCGGCCATCATGGTGCCCCGTACGAGCGATGGCCGTGTGATGTTCGCGATCCCCTGGCATGATCACACTCTGGTAGGCACCACCGATACAGCGATCCCGGAAGCAATCCTTGACCCTACTCCCATGGAAGAGGAGATCGAGTTCATTCTGAAAACGGCCGGTGAATATCTGCACAAAGCACCCACTCGCGGCGATGTGTTGAGCGTATTTACTGGTATTCGACCGCTGGTCAGGGCCACTAATTCGAGCAACACTGCAACTCTATCGCGTGATCACACGATACAAATCGATGAGTCGGGACTGTTAAGCATCACCGGGGGTAAGTGGACTACGTATCGAAACATGGCCGAGGATTGTGTGAATCATGCCGCAATTCTAGGGAGGCTGCCGGAACGGGAGTGTTTCACAAAACGCCTCAACATCCATGGATTTCATCCACAGGCTCAGAAATTCGGCCATCTCTCTTTCTATGGCTCGGACGCTCCCGCCATTGAAGAACTGATGCGGCGAGAGCCCGAGCTGGCGCAGCCGTTAACCTTAGCGCTGCCGTACGTTGGCGCTGAGGTTGTTTGGGGCGTCCGCAATGAAATGGCGCGAACTGTGGAGGATGTGCTGTGTCGTCGAACACGCGCACTCTTTCTGAATGCGAAAGCCGCGGTTGACGCAGCCCCGAAAGTTGCAGCCCTGATGGCTCGAGAACTGGAATTCGATTCAACTTGGGAGTCGATGCAGCTCGATGCCTTCAAGCGGGTTGCCAGACACTTCAGTCTCGAGAAAGAGCTTGTGGCTAATCATACTGGATAAGCTGATACATGTCGACGACCAACAACACTCAGGTCCGGCCCGGGGAGGCCCCGCGTAGACAAATTCTCGCTATGGTTGCGATCAGTGCCGCCATCGCGTTGTTTCTGATCTGGCTGATCTACTTTAAGGGCAAGGTAGCCGCTCCGAATTGGATCGGAGCGCTTCCTGCCGCCAACGCATCATTCAATTCGTTGAGCGCATTGTCCCTGATCCTTGGTTATATCAACATCCGTCGCGGGAATCGCGCAGTGCATAAACGATTTATGTTGACGGCAACGGCGTTTTCGACGCTGTTCTTGGTATCGTATGTCACCTACCATTACTTTCATGGCGATACTCTATTTCCCGCGCATGGATGGATCCGCCCCGTATATTTTTTCATTTTGATCAGCCATATCGGGCTCTCGATCGTTGCACTGCCGCTCATCCTGGCAGCTCTTTGGTTTGGTCTTCGAAGTCAATTCCGATTCCACCGGCGCATCGCTCGATGGACGTTTCCAATTTGGCTGTACGTCTCGGTCACCGGAGTGATCGTTTACGTCATGCTGAAGTCCTACACTGCGTAGCGCGTAAGCCGGGCTTGGTTCAGCGTTCTAATCGGCTAAGATGGTGTCGGAGGAATGGCCGAGTGGTTGAAGGCGGCGGTCTTGAAAACCGTTAACGGGGCAACTCGTTCGGGGGTTCGAATCCCTCTTCCTCCGCCAGAAAACAAAGAACTTAGCTGCTCTTTCATCGGCTCGGGAAAAGTGCCGTGCTAACGGCCCGTGCAAATCTGGTGCAAATCTCATTTCGTTCCGTTCCTAATTCGGTCGAACTCCCGCCTGCTTCTTGATCGCCGCTCTAAGGCGCTTGTCAATTAACTCAGCCGCCTCCTGGTCATCGCCAGGCAGCATGTGAGCATAGGTGTTCAAAGTGATCGAGGCATTCGCGTGCCCCAAGCGCTGTTGAACGGTTTTGAGAGGAACACGTTGCCGGAGCAGGTGTGTGGCGTGGCTGTGTCGCAGTCCGTGGAAGCGAACTCCTTTGATCCCGATCTTCGCGGCGAAGCGTGCATACTGCGCGGTGAAACTATCCGGCTTCCAGGGAGAGCCATCTGGTAACGCGACGATTAAATCAAGGCCGGTTTTGTAGTCGGGCCCGAACAATTCGCGATTTTTGTCCTGTTCCTCTTGGTGCTGCTTCAACGCTTCGATCAACAACGGTGGCATTGCGATGCGGCGTCTCTTCTTATTTTTGGGAATCTTGAATCTTAGCCCGCCCTTACGTGTTTGTTCCAAAGACTGAGCGACAACCAACATCTCGCCCTCAAAGTCAATGTCCTGCCATCGCTGTGCGAGGATTTCACCGCGTCGCAGGCCGGTGCAGAGGTCGTAGACAACAGGCATGTAAAAGCGTGTTCCCGTGACCGCCTCAATGAGCCAAGCGCTTCGGTCCTCGTCAATCACCTTCATTTCCACGTCCACTGGGCGTGGTGCTTCCACGGCATCCGCGGGATTGGTGGGGCGCAGTTGCCACAATACGGCTTGCTGAAGGGCTTCTCTTAGCAACCGGTGAAAGTGCAGCACGGTGCGCGCCGATAGCCTACCCGGCTTTCGTTTCCTGCTGCTGGTTAGCGCGTAGCTGTAGAATTCGGCAATTTGGACGGGACTGAGCTTCGAGAGCAGGATCGAGCCGATCGCGGGCTTGATGTCTTTCTCGATGATCTGCTCATACCGCCCGTACGTCTTTCCGGCAACGTTGGGCTTGGCATAGGTGGCAAGTCAGCGATCAAGATAGGCGCCAACGGTTTCTTTGGAGGGTTCGACATAGGTGCCGTCGTCCATGTAGCGCAATACGCGCCGCATTTCGGTGTCTGCTGCCCGCCTGGTTCGGAAACCTCGAATCCAGCGATATCTGCGCTTACCGTTGGAAGCTTTGCCGAGGAACAGGACAATAGCCCACTGTTTCCGGCCCTCTTTAAGTTCATAGCTGCGTGTGTGGCCTCTCATATCGGTCTACCTGGCCGATAGACTATCTAACGCTGCTTTTGCCGTCGATCCGGGATTCAACATTTGCGCAAATGCGAAGCGGGGAACTAGAATCCGCTTCCCCACCCGAACCGCCGGAATTTCGCCTCGTGCGATTGCTTGATAAGCAGAGACTCTGCCGATTCTTAGAATTTGTGCCACTTCATCCACGGTCAGGGCCGTTGGGCTTTCTTTTGTGAAGATCAGTTTGCTCATCGCTGCCCTTCAGTGGTTGCGCGCGTACCCAGTTACGCAACACAAAACTACTACCCAGTTAACCCAATGCCGCCCTGGATTTCGCGCTCACAGTCTGAACATCAACTAAATTTTAGGAATAGTCAATACTTGAAAGCAAAAATTTTTGGCAATCGAGAATGCTCCTGTTATTTGTGCGACTTGGAGGGGCGCGGGCCGGTCGCTTTCTTCTTTTCGCGATCTGCATCCATTTCAGCTTTCGCTTGAGCGATCCAGGGTTCGAGGACCAGATTTAGAACCCGCTCAGCTGTCTTGTCCTCGTTCTCCCGAAGCATTTTAACCAGGGCCAGAACGATCAATTGTTGGTCAGCTCGGAGAGCGGCGGTTGCCCGATCAACAACGTTCTGGCGCTCCAGCAGCTCTTCATCATAGGCGAATGGAGCAAGGCCTTGAGTTCGTTGCGATAATGCCTGGTGAAAATCGTGTGCGTACCGAACGTCGCGCTCCATCGCAAATCGCGAGAGCCTGTAGAGTACGTCTGCATTAGGCGTGCTCGTTCCCGATTCGTATCGATACACCGAAGCCGGGGCAATGCCGAGCGCATTCGCCAGGTCAACCTGGGTCATGGAGCAATCCTCGCGCATTTTTTGATGGCGGCGTCGATATCGAACGGTTCGGGCATGTTGACTATTGATTATCTACGGTGAAGGAGTTACGCATTCACGTTTCTGTAAACCACAGTACAGCCTTGAGAAAAGTGCTCTTCAGTCGCGTGGATGTGTGCCAAGGACAAGTGGCGAAATGGAAATCCGCCGTCCAGGTTGAGGTGCTAGGCGGAAGCTGAATTGCGGGCAAGTGAATTAAGACAAGAGATAAGCGGTAGTGGTGAAATTGACAGATGCGCATGCTTGAGGTACATGTACCCAAAAGTGTGGGGGTTCCAGTCCTCCTCTCGACGGGCAGCCACTCTAATACAGGCAGACTTAGAGAGCTTTCGGCTTTCGGGTTGCGGTCCATGCCAGCTTGGACCGCAGTCCCGTTGCCGACTAGTGGCGGAATTCGAGCAGCTCTATACTTTCCGGTTTGCCGACCGTACGGACATGATTGTAAAAACTACGACGCCGGCAGAGGATGAAGTCCTTGTGTTAAACGAGTCACTTCGTGGCACAATCGCCTACATGCCAATACTTCGCCGGATTGCGCCTGAGCTTCCAGTCTTCGATCTTCCAAAATCCCTTGACTACTACGAGGGAAAGTTGGGTTTCCGAACCGTTATGGCAATGCCTGAAGGAGACTACGCGATCGTCGAACGGGATGGGGTTGCGATTCATTTGTTTACTGCCGGCCAAAATAATGGTCCGGGATCAATTCATGTATTTACCGAAGGACTTGACGAGTTATACAACGAGTTCGAAACGGCAGGCGCGCAGATCAAACAGGGAATCGTCCGGAAACCCTGGGGTAATCGAGATTTTCGCGTTCTTGATGATTTCGGGAACGAAATAAAGTTTACAGAAGCCAACAACGATTGACTTTTCCACTTGTTGGCGAATGACGCGCTAACCGTCAATTGGCCGTCAACGACCAGATCACGCGCTCTTCTGGTCCAATTGTCGGGGAGGCAAGCTTACAACAGCGCCACTTCAGCCGAGGAATTCAGCCGGCCAAGTCGATTCGATTTCCCTGGCATCGTTATACGCGATCAGCAATGCAGAGCGTCGTGAGCATCAGGGCGACAACCCCCAACACCAACGAAAGAACAACGCACACTATCGCCAATAAGCTGAGCGCGATCTTTCTCGCCCGGAGTAGTATCATCCACAAGCACCGAAACCCAGCACATCGCAGCGAACAGCCAGAAACCGAGCAACCACCCAAGCATTGGCGGGTCGATCCTCACATTTTTAGGTAGGGTGCCTGCCGAATGGCTTGGCAACTGTGCGCTCTTCTGTTTCGTGCGAAAGATAGTCGATCACGCCCTCGCCTACGTCACACCCGCTGAAGTCGCCTGATAGGCCGGCACAAACTCCTCCGCAACGAATTGTTCATACGACGTCGGCGTCGTGTTGCGCTGCGATCTCGCCTCCAGCGCGCGAACGTGCCCTGAATTCAGCGCCTCCGACATCTCGACGAACATGTCCGCTATGCCTTCCGACGCCCCCATCTGCATCAGAACCCCGCGAAACTCGTCGTAAGTGATCTGACGGTACTGCAAATCTGGCTTGCCGATTGCCTTCCCGATCACCATTGCTGCCTGCGTCATAGCAAGATCGCGCTGGCCCAACAGCTCTTGCGTCTCGTGGCCTCGGAATTCCAGTCGCAGCAGCTCATCAGCAGCAAAGATCCCGATGTCTCGCGTCGCAATCATCGGAATCTTAAGGTCGGGCTTCAGCGGACCGCCGGTCGCTCCCATCTGCTGAATCACGCCGGCCTGCGGCAGCGTATTCTCCATGAAATATCCGGCGCGTAGATACAGCGCATTCAGTCCCGAAATCCGCTTCAGCCGCTCCTCCATCCGATGCAGCCCCGCAATCGGGCCCGTCTTGTCCGGCTTATCCGCGCCAAAGCTGCTGAGAGCCACGACATGCGCCGGCGCCCCTTTGTCGAGAGCGGAAGCGATCGCTTCAATCACCTTGCCCTGATACGTCGCGTAATCGGGGTTCGCCAGATCGGGCGGAATCATCACATACGCCGCCTCCCCGCCGCTGAAAGCCCTGGTAATTGATTCTTTGTTACTGATATCTGCCGCAAATGGTTCCGCGCCGAGTGACACCAGCGAACTCAGACGCTCTGTGCTTCGTCCCACCACTCGCACCTTCTTCCCTTGAGCGAGGAGTCTCTTCGCAATAACAGATCCGGTATGCCCGGTCGCACCCGTGACTACGTACATCCTGACCTCCAGAATCGTGGATTCTCCAAGTTTCGATGCTGCGCGCCACGGTTCAGCTTCCAGGAAAATCACCGCTATCTCGTACACAGCATCAATCGGAAAGTGGGACTCTAGCCTATCCCCTAGAATCCGGCTGTGGTCGGCTAGGGAGTGGGAAACGGCGGGTCCTTCCGGCTAGGTACCGGACGACGGGCATTACTGGCCAAACTTCTTGATTACAAGGTGCTTACGCTAAAGATTTAGGTGCAAGAGATTTGGCCGATAATTTTATGCAATCCGGAAAGTATAGGCAATATGCGGGCCGAACCATCTCCGCAGCACGAGAGGTGGCGGACAACAGCGATGTGTTTACGGTGTCTGTCCGGCGGGGCATCTCTCTACGGCTGTTTTGAATAGGGTTTTTGATCCGCATACCTGAGATCGTTTGCCCAGCGTTCAGAACCATGGCGGACCATCCTTTCAGAAAAGAGAACAATTCGGTGGTCCAAAACGGTGCCGGGTGGCATGAGATTGGCTTGGAAATCTAATCAGTCAAACCAGGGGTTCGCCAGCATCTGAGTGAGCGGTGGCCGACGAGTCGGAAGCAATCTCCTCCAACTTTATCAACGTGTAGCTCGGTGCCATTGCGCGACCAAACTTCGTCACGACGCGCTGTTTGAGAACCGCACGCCAGCGCTTCCGAACGGGCTGTTGCTCTGCACTCGCTTTGAGCTGTTCCAAAATAGCTTTGACTGAACTCTTTCGGAACAGCGCCGCGAATTACAGCATTTCCGGTGTCTGGTTGAAATTCGAAGCGTCATGCGATGGGAAGAACGCCAAGTAGCTGTCTCTCAATCGTGACATCGCCTTCGTCAACGTTCGACTCCTCCGCCCGCCGCCCGCCACGTTCGATGGCTGCACTGTCGTAGCCATGATCACGATCTCCCTCAACCGGGCGGAAAGTGGCATGGTCGCGGTATACGCACGCAAAGAAGTGGCGCAACGATGAGAAGACACGCGGATTTAACTGATCAATAGCATCAGAAAACCTCTGGTCGTCATCGCCGGCAAAAACAGCTATCAGTTCAGTGACCTGGTCAGCGGCTTTTTTCAGTGGCGTTTCGAAAAGAGGTATGCCAGCTGGATCTATCTCTTCCAAAACGAAGCCAAACGAACCAGGGGCCAATTGCGTGATGTGAAGCTGCGAAGTGTCGCTATCGGGCACGGGTCCGTCAGCCGCGAGCGAGCCGCCTTCCAGTGTGCCCAACACTTTGGACAAAGATCTTGAAAATTACCGATGCTATAGAAGCAAAACCTGCTTGAATGCCCAAACTGCCGATCACAGGGTCCCCGGCAAAGTAGAGGACAAGGCGGGCTGAGTTGTCTTCACGCTCTTGGAGGCTCGCAAATTGTTCCTGCAGCTCTTCCCGGCGCGCTGTTAAACTTATCCGGCCCAGAACGTCGCTGGCCGGGGTTGCGGCTAGTATGGTGTCGACCGTTGCGATTTCGGCTGCAAGGCGATCCCGCTCTAGCTTCCGAATCACTGCATACCTCCATTCAGGAGCGCCAGCGCGTCATCATCGTCCTGGGACAAACCCGACGGGACCTGTAGCATGCCCTTCCATACCCCGCTACGCCGGTGCGAAAAAAGCCCAAGCCAGTATCGCGTTTGGCTGACAATATTATCGGATGGTGTGTCAAGATCGATAAAGTTGGAATCGCACCGATGGGTAGCTTTCGTATTCGTTGGCCAGAAAAGTTCGAAGTCTTGTTTCGCGAAGCTCTCCCATGTGTGGTGGTCCCGATACAACATGGGTCGTCTACAGAAGGTAATCACATCCATGTCGCGCGGATGACGGCGCTCAAGCGCTTCAATATGTTCGAGGAAGCTTCCCGCGAGCCACTGAAAGCCATCGGTGAAACCCACAGTTGCCAAGGCTACAAATATCAGAACCAACGTCAGTTGGGTTTGGCGGGCCGCAACTCGACAAATTTGATTCCTGACAGCTTTCCGCCGGAGTCGAAGTCGAAGGCGAATCGCGGGAACCCAACTCGGGCGCAGGCATGGCATCCATTCAAGAGCATGTACTCGACCAGAAAGCGCTGCCCGCCTTCAGAAGTTGTTCCGGCTACGACGGTGCGGCGGTCGGTGCGGTCGCCTGGCCAGAGGGAAATGTTTGGGTAGGAGGCGGCCAAGGCACGATAGGCGGGGTCGCGTTGCATGGCGGTTTGCGGGAGGTCGTGCAGATTGTCAATGTCGATGCGCGGTGGGGTACCGTTTACCAAGAGGCAGCCTTCATTTTCATTGGCGCGAAACGGGTAGGTGACGAAAGCTTCATCCACGGGGCCGGTTGGCACAAACACATGAAGATATCCTTCGTTCGCGGTGGAGTGGGTGAAGGCGATGGCCTCTGGCGACGCGCCGGATCGCTGCATGGCGCGGGCGAAACACTCCCCCAAGGCTGGAAAGCTCAGATTAGGGCAAGACTTCCGCGCCTGCTGAAGGGCTGCCGGGCTGGGCTGCCATTGGGATCGAGCGTCTATGCGGGTCGGGTTGGGCTCCTGTGCCCATTGGAGAGGGCTGTTGACAAATAGCGCCAGGAATAATGAAAGAAGCTGCCGGCGCCGGATCCGACTCATGGATCTATGAGAGCATGACCGGCTCTAGGCTGTAACAGCCAGTGAAAGGACCTAGAAAGTCTTTGCGAATTCTCTTATTTAGCGGAAAGGGCGGGGTAGGAAAGACGAGCGTCGCCGCCGCCACAGGAATTCATTTGTCGGAATCGGGCAAGAAGACGCTTGTTATGAGCGTCGATCCGGCTCACAGCCTAGCTGACTCATTCGAGTTCGGCGGAGCGCTCTTTCATGGGAAAACGTTTGAGCCGCTTGAAGTGGCCGAACGGCTGTTTATTCAAGAGGTAAACATCAATCACGAGATCAAGGTGTATTGGAAAGACATTGCGGCGTACCTCACTTCCGTTCTCCGCACGACCGGTTTGAGCGGGGTGGAAGCGGACGAGATGGCGATCTTCCCAGGGATGGAGGAGTTGAGCGCCATGATGTACGTCAACCAGTACCGGAAGAGCGAGGAGTTTGATGTTGTGGTGCTTGATTGTGCTCCGACCGCGGAATCGCTACGCTTCGTCAGCCTGCCCACTACTCTCGATTGGTACATGAAACATGTGTTCAGCTTCGAGCGCCGGCTTATGAAGGCGGTTCGGCCGCTAGCGAATCGGGTAGCGCCAGTGGAATTGCCGCCCGACAGTTATTTTCGCAATATCCAGAGCCTGTTCGACAAAATTGAAGGCCTTGACCGTGTGCTTGGGGACGCGGCAATCACTAGCGTTCGGCTGGTGACGAACGCGGAGAAGATGGTTCTTCGGGAAACACAGCGGGCGTTCGTTTACTTTTCGTTGTACGGGCTGACGGTGGATGGCATTATTGTGAACCGGCTCATCCCGGAAGAAGTAGCGGATTCGTTCTTTGAAAGGTGGCGGGAATCGCAGCGCAGGACGCTCGAAGAGATTGAGCAGTATTTTGCTCCGGTACCGGTACGGCGCATCCCGATGTTCCGCGACGAGGTGCTCGGGCACGCGCGTCTTCGAGAACTGAGCCGCCGGCTGTACAGTCCCGGCGAAGATGCTGCCGCTGTGACCCGGCGTGCTACTCCCTATTCGTTCACGCAGGAGGGGGACCGTTACGAGGTGCATCTCGACATGCCATTTACTGAGAAGGCAGAAATAGGGCTCTTCAAGAAAGACGACGAGCTTGTTGTTGAGATCGGCACTATCCGGCGGCACGTGGGGTTGCCCACCAGCATGGTGAGCTTCGTTCCGGCGAAAGCTCGCTTGGAGGGCGGTAAGCTGAAGATAGAAATGAGGGAAAGAGGATGAGTGAGGCTCACGAGCAAGTACCCCGTGGCAGCGGAAGAAGCTCCGAACAGATTGACACGATCTGCAATCTGATCCGCAAAGGCTTGGAGAGACTTTCTGATGCGATTACGCCGCCTGAGGCCGCGGGGAAGCATTTCCGTGAAGCCCGGATCGAGGTGCTGCGCGGTATTCGCGAACTGATCGACCATCGCATAGACCGTCTTTCCCGTTCACAGACCCAGGGGACTCGCGTCACTGTCGAATAGCTTGGGTTTCTCTCGTTAGATGATGGTTCGCCGCTCCTTTTTAAAGGCATCCGCGGCGGCGCTGATCGGTTCAGCGGAGGAGTTCGCCTCGGCTCGAACCGAGCTCGCGTGCGACGTGGCGGTGATTGGCGGCGGCGTCGGAGGCGTAGCGGCAGCTCTGGCGGCAGCGCGAAATGGAATGCGCGTCATTTTGACCGAGGAAACGGATTGGATTGGCGGGCAATTGACGTCGCAAGCCGTCCCTCCAGACGAGCACCGCTGGATTGAGCATCACGGAGCCACCAGGACTTACCGCGAATACCGTAATGCCGTCCGCACTTACTATCGCGAACACTATCCGGTAACTTCGGAAGCGCTGTCCAATCCTTACCTCAATCCGGGTAATGGTTCGGTTTCGGCGTTGACTCATGAGCCGCGTGTTTCAGTGGCCGTTCTCGAATCGATGCTCGAGCCTTTTGTTCACCGGCAGAGCCTCACGATTTTGCTTCATCATATCCCGGTAGCAGCTGAACTGACGCGGCCTGATCGGATCGACGCCATCATGACGAAGGACGTTCGTACCGGTGATCGCGCTAGTATCGCCGCAAAATACTTCATCGACGCCACCGAAACAGGCGAGCTTCTGCCGGTGACGAAAACTGAATTCGTAACAGGGGCCGAATCGCGCGCGCAAACTGGAGAGTTGCATGCCGCGCCCGAGCCGCAGCCGGACAACGTTCAATCGTTTACATGCTGCTTTGCGCTCGATTATCTGGAGGGCGAAGATCATACGATCGAGAAGCCGCGTGACTTTACATTCTGGCGCGATTACGTTCCGAATTTGACGCCTCTATGGACGGGCAAACTACTTTCCTGGACATGTCCCAATCCGCAAACACTAGCGCCTCGGGAACTTTTCTTCGATCCGCGGCCGAAGGCGCCCGCAAGGCCGGGTTTGAACCTGTGGGTGTACCGGCGTATTCTCGATCCGGTGAACTTCGCTCCGGGCCGCTACCGGAGCGCGATTACGCTGGTAAACTGGCCGCAAAATGATTTCTGGCTTGGCGATCTCTTACAGGCAAACCAGGACGAGCGACGTAAATTGATTGATCGGGCGAAGCAACTAAGCCTGTCGTGGCTGTATTGGATGCAAACGGAGGCTCCACGCGGCGATGGCAAGGTTGGATGGAAGGGCCTTCGGCTCCGGCGTGATGTGGTGGGAACAACCGATGGGCTTGCTAAAGCTCCTTATATCCGCGAGTCGCGCCGCATCGAGGCTGAGTTCACGGTGCTCGAGCAGCACGTTGGAGCCGCGGCGAGAAAGGAGATGTTTCCCAATGTGGCGGAGCCTGAAGCAGAACAATTTCCCGATTCTGTGGGTGTTGGTTATTACCGTCTCGATCTTCATCCCTCGACTGGCGGGAACAACTACATTGATATCGCCTCCTTGCGCTTTCAGATTCCGCTAGGGGCCTTGATTCCGAAAAGCATGGAGAACCTGCTGGCTGGATCGAAGAATATCGGAGTGACACACATCACGAATGGGTGTTACCGGCTGCATCCCGTGGAATGGAATGTCGGCGAGGCGGCCGGGGCGGTGGCGGCGCAGGCGATTAAGACGGGCCGCTCGCCGCGAGCCATTCGCAATTCGCCCGGAAAACTGCGGGATCTTCAGCAATCGCTGGTAGAGCAGGGCTTTGAGCTGAGCTGGCCCGCGGACGGTTGAAGCCTTGCCCACGCGCTACGCTTTAATGGTGCCGGGGATACAAACAATTGTCGACGTGATCCGGCGCGGAGCGGCGCGCCTGGGAGTGGTGGGACTGCTCTTTGTTGGCTCGCTCATAGGCTTCATCGCGCTCTACGCGACCGGCTGGAGCGGATTCTCGCTGGTGATCGACACAGCCGTTTTGTCGGTTACGGGTATTTGGTTATTCATCCGGCTGACGCGTTATGTGTCGCGGCATTCTCTGTGGAGCCTGCGTAACCGGCTGCTGATGGTGTATGGGCTGATCGGAATTCTGCCGATCATCTTAATTTTGGTGCTTGTCGGTCTGAGCTTGTATGCTCTAACCAGTGAGCTTGCCATTTCGCTCGCCAGTTCCGAGCTGGACAGGCGTTTGAGTTCTATTGGCACGGCAGCCAGCTATTTGGATCAGATCGCTCCTGAAGACCGGAAATACGTAGCGCCCAGGGTGCTCGAGGCCTTCGAGCTTCATTTTCCGGGATTGTGTCTTTATTCGGACGACGCGACGGGCGAACACTCGTATCCGTCGGGAGCGCCATCTTTAAACTTGCCGCCCGGTTGGAAGAATGTCACAGGCTTGCTGCAGCACGACGGGAAATTTTATGGTTGGGCGCACTTGACCCATGGAGATCAGGCGGTGACCGCTATCGTCCCGGTGACGGACCAACTGTTGGCCGATCTCGTGCCGAACCTCGGCCAGATTGTAATCACGGATACGCCTCATGCCAGAGGAGACTCGGACAACATGAATTTGAATGCCCTGAGCAAGACCGGTGAAGCCGAGCCTAATCTCGCAATTCACAAAGCTGGCCGCGTCCCGCCTCCGGTAAGCCGGTTTGATGTAGACGTAAATTGGGTTGCTATCTACCCGCATTACGATTGGAACGACCCAAATGAAAAGCATCCGGCGATCCTCATGGTGCGGAGCCGTCCCTCTGCCGTGTTCTCGGCGATGTTTACAGGGAACGACCAACTGCGTTCTCTGCTGCTTGGTCTGATTTGGGGTGTAGCGATCCTTTTTCTCCTGGTTGAGATCGTTGCTCTCGTGATAGGCGTGTCGCTGTCGAAGAGAATTACTCACGCGGTAAATGAGCTTTACGAAGGCACCAGACGAGTGATCTACGGAGATTTCCATCACAGAATTCCGGCGAGGGGGAACGATCAGGTTGCGGAATTGGCGACTTCCTTTAACCAGATGACGGGCAATCTTGAGCGGCTTCTTTCGGTCGAGAAAGAGAAGGAGCGGATGCAAGCTGAGCTCGAGATCGCGCGCGAAGTGCAAACCCAGCTCTATCCTCGTTCCACTCCGCCTTCGCACGGGCTTCGGCTTACCGTGCACTGCGAACCTGCTCGCGTTGTCTCCGGCGATTATTACGACTACGAAACCGTAGCCCAGCAGAGGATTGCCTTCGCCATTGGCGACGTGGCCGGCAAGGGCATTTCAGCGGCCCTACTGATGGCAACGGTTCAGGCTGCCTTGAGGGCGCAGATCAGTTCAGGTTTATCGACGGGAAATGGATCGGGCAAGCCGCTCGAAGCGGCGACGCTGGTTTCCGAACTGAACAAGCAGCTCTACGCGCACACGGCACCGGAAAAATACGCCACATTCTTTTTTGGAATGTACGACGACAATTGCGGGACGTTGACCTATACCAATGCAGGACATTTGCCTCCGATCCTAATCAGGCAAGGACAGGCTGTGACGCTTGATACGAACGGCACGGTGGTTGGGGCGTTTCCGTTTTCGGAATACGACGAAAGCCGGATTGATTTGCAGCCTGGCGATCTGCTGGTCTGCTACACGGACGGGATTACTGAACCTGAGAACGCTTACGGCGAGATGTTTGGGGAAGAGCGGCTCATCGACCTTGTGAAGCGATCGGCTCATGAAGACGACTTGCTCATTATCAAAAAAGTGATTGAGGCTGTTCGCAATTGGCATTCAGCGGCCGAGCTGCCCGACGATATGACGCTTCTGATTGCCAGGCGTCTGGAGGCGGCGTGAAAATTCTCAGCACAACCGAAATGCGGGAAGTCGATGCGACGACGATTGAGCGCGGGATTCCAGGCATCGTACTTATGGAGAATGCGGGCAACCGGGTTGTTGAATATCTTCGAGAAGCGGTTGCTCCGCTTTCGCAACATCGCGCTGTGATTCTTTGCGGAAAAGGCAACAATGGAGGGGACGGATTCGTGGTGGCGCGGCAGCTTTTCCAACAGCGGTTATGCGCGGACCTAACCGTGATTGAAGCCTTCGCGGCGAACCAGCTAATGGGTGATGCGGCAACGGCTCGCAAAATGCTTTCTGCTTGTGGCTGCGCTGTACTTTCTGAGATTTCAGAGCGGGCGTTGCAGGCGACGCTTGTAATTGATGCGGTGCTCGGAACCGGAGTGCGGGGCGCGGCGTCAGGCCGGGCGCTCGAGTTCATTCAAGCTATTAACAGCCGGTTTCCGAATGCTGTAAAAGTTGCCGTCGACATGCCCTCCGGGTTTCCCACCGACGATGCGACTCCATCAGGCGAGTATGTGTGTGTGCACCACACTGTAACGTTCACGGCCCTAAAGCGCAGTCAGGCTTTCTCACCTTCTTACGAGGCAATGGGGAAACTGCGAGTGTGCCCGATTGGAACGCCTGACGAGATCTGCGAGAACAATTCGAAATACAAGCTCCGGCTGGTCGAGAAGGCCGATGTTGCCGGCCTTTTTGTGCCTCGCGTTAAGGATTCGAACAAGGGCATGTACGGTCATGTACTGATTGTCGGGGGTTCCGCGACGAAGCCGGGCGCACCGTCTATGGCCGGACTTGCAGCGCTGAGAAGCGGGGCAGGCCTCGCCACGGTTGCGTCCGCATCTAGCGCGATCGGAAGCATCTCGGGCTATTCGCCCGCGCTAATGACTGAGCCGCTTGCAGAGACGGCGGCGGGCAACGTTTCGAACGAGGCGCTAACGTCACTAAGCGGTCTGCTGAAAGGCAAGACCGTAGCGGCGGTAGGGCCGGGACTCGGGACCGAGAAGCCTACTGTTGAACTTGTGAGGGAGCTGTACAAGACGGTTGACATTCCTCTGGTGATAGATGCTGACGGGCTCAACGCGCTTGCTGGCGGCGATCTCAAAACGGATAAGCTTCGAATTTTGACACCTCATCCCGGCGAGATGGGGCGCCTTACCGGAACATCGGCGAAAGATGTTCAGGCGGCGCGATTGGATATGGCGGAAAGACTGGCAAGGGATACCAGGACGACGATTGTGTTGAAGGGCGATCGGACGTTAATCGCATTTCCCGACGGCGATACCTGGGTGAATCCAACAGGTTGTCCGGCAATGGCGACAGGCGGCACAGGCGATATTCTTACGGGCATGGTGGCAGGGCTTATCGCTCAGCATCCGCAAGATTGGAAACGCGCTGTAATCGCCGCGGTCTGGCTGCATGGCCGGGCGGGAGAAATTGGCGGCGCGCGTTTAGGCGAGGAATCGTTTATCGCAACGGATCTTCTGCGATTTCTGCCATCCGCCATTCGGGAATGCCGTGCTTTGGTTTGAGACTTCTTCAGCCGAGGAAACAGAGGCGGCGGGAAAGGAAATTGCGAGGCATCTGCCTCATTCCGGCCTTGTTCTTCTGATCGGCAATCTTGGCGCCGGGAAAACAACGCTGGCCAAGGGCATTGTCGAAGGGCTGGGGGTTGCAGGCGCGAACGAAGTAACCAGTCCCACTTACACGATCGTTCACGAGTACGGCGACCCGGTTCAGATTTATCACGTCGATCTTTACCGGCTGGAAACGGTTGAGGAAGTGCGTGGATTGGGGCTCGACGATCTGCTCGAGTCTGAGGCACTTGTCTTGGTCGAGTGGGGTGAACGGTTCCCTGAGCTTTTCACGCGGGAACGGTATGAAGTCCTTCTCGCCCCTAGCGGCGAATCGTCGCGATCGATCCACTTTCGCCGGAAGTGATCGCCGTTGGCCTGCTTACTTGAACTTGGCCAGCTCCTGTTGGTACAGAGTGTTTTTCGGGAAATGATCGGACAACCAGGTGAGCAGGCTGCGTGCCTGAGCGCGATCGCCATCGCGCAGGGCAGCAACAGCAAGAAGAAGGCGGGCGAACGGCAACAAATAGTGGCCCTTATCCGCTACCAGCCGCAAATCTCGAATGCCCGTCTGTTTGTCGGTCCGCGCGCCGCCCATGTTTAGAAACCAGCGGACTGGCGCGGGCTTCAAGCTAAGGAGATAGTTCTCGATCCCTCCGGCGATGTAGGCGTCGTAATATTGCGGGTGAGCGGCGAGTACCTTTTGCGCCTCTTCGCGGCCAATCTTGATTTCGCTAAGCGCCTGCAGATTCTTTTTCTCGATTAGAGCCAGGTATTCGGCTTTGAGACCATATCGCAATGAAGAAGCGAATCGGGCGTCGATATCATCCGGCGACTTCTCAAGCGCAGCCGTGGCGAGTAATTTCGTTCGATCGAGATCTGCGTCGAAGTGTTTTTTGACCGCCGGGTCGGCGGGCGATCGATGAAAATCGAGGAACCCAGTATCGGTGACGAAAAACTGGGATTGGAGGATATGCAAACGATCGAATTCACTGAACAGGTCGGCAGCCGCATCGGAAACCGGACCCATCGCATCGGCCGGATTGGCCTTCTCAAACTCCGCGAACGTCTTATGAGCCGCGGCGAACTCGAGATTATACATTTCGTTATAGCCGCGGTCGAGCAGCGCGTCGGCGGCCAACGAACTGGCAAACGAGAGCAGGAGTAAGCATGCGGGCTTCAAAGGCATCTTCTTAGAATCTTAGAACTCGAAACTGAAACCCAGACGCGCGAACCGGGCCGGTTCAATCGCAACCGGCAGGCGGGCGCTAAATTCAGGTCCGCTGATATCGCTCTCCTGAATGCGATTACGGGAATTGACCACGTTCATCAAGTCAAAAACGCCGGTCAATCGGCCCCAAGTAAGTTGGAAGCCGCGACTTAACCGCAGGTTCCAATTCGATATATATTCCGCGCGATTTCCACCTTCAGGGCTGCCCCGCACGGTTGTGGCGATCAGGAAGGGGCCCTGATTCAATCCTGTGACGAGGAGTTGGCGTGCGAAAACCAGGCCGTCCGTGTAGTTGACTGTGTTTGCCAGTTCAAAGCCGCCGAGGCTCGTGGGAAGATGGGTCACAGTTTGTATTTTGCCGACGTAGGCTCGGTCGAAAAAATCGCGATTGGCGGCATTGATCAGCGTATTAGGATCCTGATAGAGAGCGCCAACTATGCCGCTGTCGTTTTCAAGAACTCCGTCACCGGGATTGGTTGGGCCGTAAGATTTTTCGGCGGTGAAAGAGGCGGACGCGCTCAGATATCTCTGTTCAGTGGAAAGCTGGGCAGTGAAGCCCTCGTACATCATACGAAGATCAGGCGGATTTGTGAGCAGGTACTGGTCGCGGCCGAGCGTTTCCCGATTCTGATTCCAGACCGTTAAAGTCTGATCGCCAAGAGGGTCCTCTATCGTGACGGGCGTGTAGTCTTGCGGCGGAACACCGACGTTTTCCGCGGCGATGCGGTTCTTTTCGTCGCGGCGGTGAAGTTCGACGGTTCCGAGAATGCGCAGGGGGAATGTTGCTTCCGCCGCAACCTTAAACTCATCGGCGTAAGGGCGTTCGAGAGATGATGAAATGCTCGAGAATAAACCGCCGAAACCCCGCAGCAGGATGCCCTGTTCAGATGGCAAGAATAGACCGCTGGCGTTAGTGCCGTTCCATTGATAAATGAGTCCGCTGAGACTGTTTGGATTTGCGAAATCGAGATACTGTCCGGCAAGGGGAGCGTAGCGGCGGTCGTAGCCCGATCTGAGCACAATGCGGTTCAGGTGCGGAATCCGCAGGGCGAAACCAATTTGGGGAGAAACGCTGTTCCAGGCGATCAAGTCGTTTTGCGCAGTATACTGCCGCGCCGCAAAGTAAGCGCCCGCAGGGCTGGATTGAGCGGGAAGGCTACCTCGTGAGAAATCGGCCACAAGACCGGCTGTGACGGTTAGAAGCGAATTTAAGTGAATGCGATCGAGCGCATAGGTTTGTGACGTACTCACTAATTCACGGCTATCGAGCGGCGTATTGAGTTCAATGATGTAGGCCGGCGCGCCATTTGCAGTTACCAGGTTTAAGTCGGACGGCGCGCTAAATCGGTTTCGGCTTTTGGCCTGGCCGTAGCTTCCTCCAGCGCTCAAATCGTGGGAGATGTTTAAGAACGTTACGGTACCGGTATTAAACGTTGCGGCGATTTGTTGACGGGTGCGGATGGCCATGTTGGATAGAGGCGGAGGGCCAGTTACGACGCCGCCCAGAAGGTCTGCTTTGCTTTGAGCGCCGACCGATACCGCACTTGGAGACGTGTTCAGATGCGCGGGCAGGAATTGATACCGGACTTCGACGATGCGAGTGTGAGAGGAAGCGGCGAACTCGCGCGTCCAACCGACCTGGATGGCGTCCAGATGATCCACTTCCTGCAGTCCGTTCATTCCATAAGGAGGTAAGTCGAGGGTCGGCATCATTCTCCATCCCACCAATTCCTCAAGTCCCGCGGGCTGGCTCCAGTTTGAGTTGTCGATACGCGAACCGGAATACTGCGCATTCAGTTGATCGTGAGACGTGAGCTGAAACCTTCCACGAGCATTGCCGAATAGAGCGCGGCTGTTCTGATCCTGCCCAGGCGCAGCAACCGGAATGGTTCGAGAATCCCATTGGCCAGTGCCTGAAAGGAAAATGTCGGCCCGGGGCGTAAGCGGCCCTCCCACCTGAACGTTATCACGTGTAAACCAATTGAAATGTTCCGATTGCTGCAAGATGCCGCGTATAGAAGCAGAAGGGAGATTATTGGACGCAAACGGCGAGCCAGTGGATGTGCTGGATGCGCGCCCGTGCCAGCCATCACTCGCTTGCTTCACGAACAAATCGACACGCGAGGCGAACGCGTCACTAAGAGAATTGTCCTCGATTTCCTGCGCCGAAAGCTCCTCGAGAGCATCGGTATTGCCCAGGAGGAGCGGAAAGCCGGGTTGATACGGATCGGTTGCATCCATTCCTTGAAGCCGGTACACAGTGCCTGTCCAGGTGAACGCGTTTTGCGATTGAAGAGGAAGGAGGGAGTCGGACAGACCGGTGAAGTTGACAGGCTGCGTCACCCAGCCGGGCTCTAGCATGGAGACTGCTCCGAAAGTATTGAACGGTCCGGCGAACGTGTGTTGCAGGTTGACTGTTCGAGAACTTAAGCCGCTCGCGCGGGTTCCGAGAATCTTTAGTCGAACCATCGCGACTTTTGCGGGTAGCACTTGAATTTTTATTGACGATTTAGACTGAGTTCGAGCGCTGACTACGTAACCACCGTAAGGGACGATGGCCGAAAACCGGCCTCTTCCGTCGGAACGAATTGTTATTTGAAACTGCGGAGGGCGCCCTTGAATCTCGACAAACACTCCAGGAATGGGATGCGCGACCTCGTCAACCACTAGCCCCTCTATCGTTCCGGCCGTTCCGGTGAACGATTGCGCGCCGATACGCGCGGCTGCGAGCAGACTGAGGTTAGCGATTACAAAAAATTCGCGAATCATTTTCAATGTAGCCATCTTTGCAGCAACATTTCGAGACTAAGCGGCGCGGGCGCGGCGCTTGGCTATTCGATCAGCCGCTTTACGGTGCTGCGGCAGTAGCAGCGGAAGCAGTCGCCTCCGGGGGCTCACTATGTAGTATTCTATTTTTTCCGGGTCCTTATACACATGCACTATCACCTAGATGTCCTCGCCCAGGACTTGAAATTCGCCCTCCGCACCTATCGCCGCTCCTCAGGCTTTACACTTACCGCTCTGCTAGCCATCGCTCTCGGCATCGGCGCCACGAGCGCTGTTTTCAGCGTCACCGATCGCATTCTATTCCGCGAGCTGCCCTACCGTGCCGGCAATCAACTCGTCTCCTTTGGCATGGTTGCCAAAGTCGTGGATGATGGAGAATTTCTCTTCGCCGCCGACTACAAAAACCTTTTCGACGCGACCACGCCCTTTCAGTCGGTTACCTCCTGGACTGGTGTCGAAGACTGCGACATCACCGATCCCAATCCCGTCCGCCAGCGCTGCGCCGAAGTCGACTCCAGCTTTCTCCCGGTCTTAGCCATCTATCCCGTTCTCGGCAGCACATTCTCCCGGTTTGATGTTCAGTCCGGGGCGCCTCGCAAGGTCATCCTCAGTTACGGCGTTTGGCGAAGCCACTTCGGCGGCGACAAGCAAATTGTCGGCAAAACGCTAATGCTCGACGGCGCGCCTGCCCGGATCGCTGGCGTTCTCCCCGCGTCTTTTGAACTGCCCACGCTGCAGCACGCCGATCTCCTTACGCCGCAAATCATCTTTCCTAGTGGTTGGCAGCACGGCGCCACCCGCGTGCTTCGTGTCATTGGCCGTCTCAAGGATGGGGTGACTCTAAAAGCCGCGCGTTCTCAACTTGCTCCCTTCTTCAATGAGGCATTGTCGTACGTTCCCGCTCAATTCCGCAAAGAAGTTGAATTCCGTGTTCGTTCCGTGCGGGATCGCCAGATGGGAAGCGCTCGACTTGCTGCTTGGACCCTGCTCGGCGCCGTTCTTGCGGTCATGCTCATCTCGTGCGCGAATGTCGCCAACCTGCTCCTCGCGCGAGCAGCCGGCCGCCAGACCGAGCTTGCAATCCGAATGGCCATTGGCATCAGCCGTGGTCGTTTACTGCGCCAGATGCTTACTGAAAGTCTGCTTCTTGCCATGAGTGGTGGAGTGATCGGCTGCGCACTCGGCGCACTGTTGCTGCGCCTCGCCATATGGGCCGATCCTAACGGAATCCCTCACCTGGCGAGTGCGTCGCTCGATAATCGCGTTCTCACGATGTCTCTGGCACTCTCTTTGTTCGCGGGCGTTCTCTTCGGTCTCGCTCCCGGCTTCCAGCGGCCGCGAGCCGATGCGCTGGGCAGTTCCCGGGGCGTCGCTCCTCGCTCCTCCACTGCTCTTAAGAACACGTTGGTTGCAGCACAAATCGCCCTCTCGACTGTGCTTCTCGCTGCTGCGGGATTACTCGTTCGGAGTCTCTGGAATCTCGAAACGCAGCCGCTCGGTATGCAGACGGAACATGTGCTGACCGCCCAACTCGTTCTTCCGACCAGCCGCTACACCAAGCCCGAAGAACGGGTCTCGTTCTTCAACCAGGTCGAGCAACAAGTCGGCGCCATCCCCGGTCTACGCGCCCTCGGCCTCAGCGACTCGCTTCCCCCTGCCGGGTGGGAACGTTCACGCCCTCTCTCATCGATTGAAGTCATCGGTCGTCCACGTCATGAAGGTGGTACCGGTGGCCTGGTCGATTGGCGCTACGTCTCGCCCGGTTATTTCGAGGCTCTCCGCATTCCCATACTCGAAGGCCGGGCGTTTCAGGAAGACGATAGACGCCGCGGTGTCAACATGTGCATCCTGAGCCGCTCTCTCGCCCGCCGTCTGTTCCCCATACAAAACCCCATCGGCCAACATCTCAAAATTGGGACCAATACTCCTATCGAGATCGCCGGTATCGTTCCGGATGTGAAGAACACCGGCTTGTCGGTTTCCGATAACCCCGAATATTACATCCTGCGCACGCACGTTCCGGACGATACCTACGTAAACGCCACCGGCCCTGTCGCTCAACGCACCCTGAGTATTCTTCTGCGCAGCCCGATTTCGGAGGCGACACTTGCCGCGCTAGTCAAGCAAAGGATCGCGGCACTCGATCCGAATCTCCCGGTCGAAATTCAAACCATGCGTGGACGTCTCGAAGAACTCGCCGCGGGTCCACGCTTCAACGCTCTGTTGTTACTCGCTTTCGCGGCTCTGGGTTTGTTCCTCGCAGCCGTCGGCCTCTATGGTACGATCGCGTATCTTGTCACCCAAAGAACCCAGGAGATCGGAATCCGTATGTCGCTCGGCGCCACGCCCGCCGAAATCGCGGGCCTAATGATTACCTATTCAGCCAAATGGACTCTGGCCGGCGCAGTTATCGGCGTTCTCGCCTCGCTAGCCATCACACGGCTCTTGTCCTCGCTTTTATTCCATGTATCCGCTCGAGACCCACTCACGCTGATGGCCGCCATCGCGTGTCTCTTTCTGACGGCTTTGCTGGCGGCGGCTAACCCCGCCCGAAAGGCTGCTTCGGTCGATCCTTTGACGGCACTTAGAAACGATAATTGATGAGCTCTCTTATTAGTGCAGTTATCATTGGCCACCGTTCCAGTTATAAGTCGCGATCACTTTGCCGGTTTCTTGTACGAGCAACAACGCCGCGCGGCCAGGTTGCAATTGCCCGGTGAACGATTTTCCACTTCGGCTGTCTGTAAATGAGACGTCGGACTGGTTCGATTCCGAGGCCAAGACGTATAGCGTGGCGTGTAGGAATCTGGTGGGGCAGATCAGAATACCGGGGTCAGCGATAGTGGTGGAAAAAACTGGATCGACATGAGCCGTCTTCAAGGCGTAGCGGTAGACGTCGCCGATCGCTTGTAGATTTGAGTTGAGCTCGAGCGGCAACGATGAGAAAAGAATCCTGCCTTTGCCGCAAGGGCTCTCGGCGAACGTCCTTCCATCGGGCATGATCGCGCGATCCAGATAGGTGGTCTGGTCGCTGGGATAAGTTAATAAGGCTTCGCCGCCGGGCCAGGTGAACTTGTTATCGCGCGCTGTTAGTAAGCCGGGTTCATAACTCAGTCCAACCTCTGACGGGCGGCTGGACGGCCGGAAGTGCGGGTTCTGGTCGAAACGGCCAGAAATCAAGAGCACGGCGCCCTGCTCGACTTTTGCGACGATGTCCTTCCAGGCCAGGTCGCTCAATACCCATGGCGATGGAACGATGATGAGCTTTGGGTTACCTAGCAGTTGTGTTTGATATTCGCCGACCGCGTATGCCGGCGCGCGCGCAAAATTGAAAAGCGCGCGAACGCAGGATTGTTGAGCTTCGAGAGCGTCCGGATTAAATACGGAGAGTTGCAGCGATTGCGGCAGAACGATGGCGACTTCGGGCAGAATCAAGCCGGTGGCGTAGGGCGCGGCAGATTTGGCGAATCGGCCTAAGTCGCTCATTTTGGATTCCCAGATTTTGGCGGAACCGTCACTACGCTCCATGCCGAAATCTACTTCGCGGGCCCAATCCCACTGCACAGCTCCCGTATTGCCGGCGGCGAAGCCCAAAGCCCACTTGCGCTCGATCAGGCTGGCGCCAGTGAGTTCGTCGTAGCGCCACTCGCCCGAGGGTCCCCATACAGGCTGATAGCCGGTTTCGCCAACGATGCTTGGAAGGCCCGGCCGTTTGGCCGCAACCGAATCCCAGAGCAGCGCATCATCCTGCCAGTAAGTGTGATTAGTTGTAAACGAAACGCCGGCTTGCGAATAAAACTGGTTCAGCACGCGGTTCGTCACGCCGCCTTCATCCTGGCCTACGTCGATCAGTTGGTTACTTCCCGTACTGTGGATTGCGGACACCATGCTGCGCACCCAATTCGAGAACATGTCCTGAGCGAAAAGGTTGTAATCGAACGCGCGAACCTCTCGCGGATTGCGATAGCGGGAGTGAACCAGATCGGAATCGGTGGGAAGCGGCACGTTGTCAAAACTGCCTAATTGATCCGGCGGAATAGACCAGGCGGCGGGTAAATCGGCAACTTCGCCATACCGGCCGCGCAGCCACTTATGCCAGGCGGATAACTCGGCCGGATCGCCGTTTGGTGTATTACCTTTCCACAGCCGGTTTGGATTTGAAAAACTTGGCTCGTTGATTAAGTCCCAACACAGATACGGGACATCTTTGAACCGGCTGACTACCGAAAGCACATAGTCTTGTTCTGCTTGGATCGTGATCGGATCTAAGTAGGGATTAGTGCCGGGAAACGTCTCGACCGAGTGTTCACCATTCAGGCGTAAGATGGTTTGTGGATCGAAAGCAAAAAAGGTGAAATTGACGATAATGCCGTTTTCACGGGCGCTAAGAAGATACGCCTCGAGATTGCGCAGAAACCGCTCGCTGACCCCGCCGCCCTGTGGGTCGAGAAAGCGCTGATGGCCCATCCATACGCCAGTGCGTACGAATGTGACGCCATGCTTTTTCATATCGGCGAAGTCCTCGAGCCAGATGTGAGCGTTGCGAGGTCCTGAGAAGTCCCAGCCGCGTTCCTCGGTTGTGAAATAGTTTGTGCCGACGGGCAGGAACGGTTCACCGTTTTTAGTAAGAAAATCGCCCCTGACGGCGAGAACGGGGCCTTGTCGAATGGCTTTTTCATTCTCGACCCAGAAGCCGTCTTGATAAAACTCGCGTTTCGCCCGATGTTGATCGTAAGTTCCGCGTAGCGTATAGAAACCCGGCTTCAAGGCGCTTTCGAAGTCAAATGGCGCATCCGTGAGTTGCCCCGAAAAAGTAACTTGCTTTGTTTCAACAATGTTATTTCCGGAAAGTAACTGAATTTCCGCGCTGCCCTCCTGATCGAGATTACGGCGCTGCCGGAGCGCGTTGCGCAGATGCACGGTGACTTGAGGCTTTTCACCAGGCCGAAGGGTTGAAAACTGCGTTTCGAGCCAGAACGAGGTGGCTCCTTGCGCCGCATACGCGGCAGCAGTTTGAATGAGGCTTGTGCCGTCCGGCGTATCCCAATATCCGGATTCGGGTTGAAAATCGAGCATCACGAAGCGGGCGCCGAACATTGCCTCACCGCCTTGCCCGAGTTGTGTATGATCGAAAACCACAACGGGAGACGCGGTCTTTTCATCAGCTGCATTCACCATGTAGGCGAGTCCATCGAGGCGGCCCTCGAGCACGAAGAGTTTTGGCGCATGCAGATGAATGGCGGGAAAGAAGGAGTAACCGTCGCGCCACTCGAAGCGTGCTTGATCTTGTTGGGGCACCTGATAGGTGTGAAGAATGGCGAGAGGCCGCGAAAAGGTGTCTTGGGGCGCGGCTTGGTGAAATGACCCGTTCGACATTGCGACAGGGACGCGGAAGGGCCGGCCACCGAGAACCAGGAGATTGCCACCGCCGCGCAGATAGCCAAATATGGCCGACCACGCCTCGACCGGAAATGCCGAGCCGTAGGGTAGTATGAGCAGGTCTGGCGCGTTGGGGGCCTTGAGTTCACTCGGAAGCGTGTTGGCGTCTGAGAAAACAGGCTGCAAATCGCGTAGCGCGTGTTCGAGCGTTGCACGGGCCACCGGCTGGCTCTCGACGACGGGGAAGCCCTGCTCCCAGAAGACGACGACCTTCCCCGGCGCGAGCGTACTTACGGACAACAGCAAAACCGGTACTAGAGAACGCATGGCGCCTACGAATTACGACACGGCGGCTTGCTCGGCCATCTGAGCCGGAGTAGGTTTATGACGCGAGCCGCGAAATCCATAAAAAAGAATGTAGAGATAGCAGAGCGCCGGCAGGAAGAAACCGCGGTGGATACCGATGGTATCGGCGAGCATGCCCTGAATGACCGGTAAGATGGCCCCGCCCACAATTGCCATAACAAGGAGGCCGGAGCCTTTACCCGTCACCTTGCCCAAGCCGTCAATACCGAGCGTGAAGATGGTGGGAAACATCACCGAGTTAAACAAGCCAACCAGAATGATGGTCCACATGGCAACATGGCCGGTGGTCAGCATGCTGGTGACAACCAGAGTGCAGGCCGCGATGGCGGCGCAGCCGAGAACTATTCCGGAGTTGAGCTTCTGTAGCAGGGCCGATCCAATGAATCGCCCGACCATCGCCCCTCCCCAGTAAAAGGAGAGATAGCCGGAGGCGTCGCGTTGGGTAAGTCCCCCGATATCTTTTTGTGTAAAGTAACTCACCAGAAAACTGCCGATTGAAACTTCAGCCCCAACGTAAACAAAGATGCCGACTGCGCCGAGAATGAGGTGAGCGTAGTGCCAGATGCTGTCGTGGGCGGCTTCATGCGTAGCGGCCTCGTCGATTGCAGTAATGACGGGAAGGTGAAATCGCGAAATCGCGAACGCCAGCAGAAACAGAAGAATCGCAATGCCCAAATAAGGAAGCTTCACTGTTGAGGCCTCGATAATTCTGTTTTTCGGGTTGACGTTGCCAAGCGCCGCGGAGAGGATCAGAATGCCGCCAATATAAGGTCCAACGGTGGTGCCGAGTGAATTAAAGGCCTGAGCGAGGTTGAGCCGGCTCGAAGCCTTCTCGGGCGGCCCTAGGTCGGCTACGTATGGATTCGCGGCCACCTGGAGAATGGTCATTCCAGTAGCGAGAATGTACAGCGCAGCAAGGAAAACGCCATAGGAGGGCAGGGAAGCGGCGGGCAGAAAAACCAGAGCGCCGAGGCCCATAACGCCGAGGCCGAGCACGATGCTGTTTTGATAACCCAGTTTCGAAATGATTTTGGCGGCGGGCATGGAGAAGATGAAATACGCCGAGAAAAAAGTGAATTGGATGAACATGATCTCGGTGTAATTCAGGGCAAAGATCGCCTTGAGGTGGGGTACGAGGATATCGTTCAGTACCGTGACGAATCCCCACATGAAGAAAACGGTGGTGACGATTGCGAGAGCCCCGCCGTAGGTTTTCGACTGTCCCGCGCCGGCTGGCTTGCCTTGTGTGGAATGAATCATCCGATGCTCCTTCGGGCGGCCCGCGAGGCCGATCCCGACACACACTTGACGACTAGTCTGTCACAGCAGGGCGGAGTCTGGGTACCGATGTCACAGTAGATGAGAAGATGCACAGACAAGATAGCGTCCGAAGCATGGCGACGCCGGCCCTTCGATGGGTGATGGGAGTATCGCTGGCTGGTTGGATACTTATTGGTCTATGGCCCACGCGGCGCTTGCAACCAGTGCCCGCGACGGCGCCAGCGGGCGAGTTTTCCGCTGAGCGGGCGATGGTTCATGTCTGGGCGATTGCCCAGCGGCCGCACCCGGTCGGCTCGCCCGAGCATGACCGCGTGCGTGACTATATCCGCGCCCAGATAACTACTTTGGATCTCGTTCCAGCTGTGGAGTCGGGCGTTGGAATCTTTCGCAGCAAGAGCAACTACGTGGAAAACATTGTTGCTCGACTGCCAGGCGCGGCGAATACGCGACCGGTGATGCTCGCCAGTCACTATGATTCGGTGAGCCGCGGTCCCGGCGCTGCCGATGACGGACATGGAGTTGCGGTGTTGCTTGAAACGCTTCGGGCACTGCGTAACGCGCCGCCGCTGCGCAACGACATCATTTTCCTGTTCACCGACGGTGAGGAGATCGAGATGCTGGGCGCGGCATTGTTCACAAAGGATCATCCCTGGCGAAAGGAGCCTGGCGTGGTACTGAACTTTGAGGCGCGTGGAACCGGGGGACCGCCATCGATGTTCGAGACGAGCGCGGGAAACGAGTGGCTGATTCGAGATCTGAAGGCGGCCGTGCCGCGGGCTAATGCCACATCGATAGCTTATGAAGTTTACCGCCGGATGCCGAACGACACCGATCTGACGGTCTTCAAACGGGGCGGCTTGCCCGGTTTGAATTTTGCGTTTATCGGACATCCGGAGTTCTATCACTCGCCTGAGGACGATCCTCAGCATCTTGACAGGAGCAGCTTACAGGAACAAGGAAATTATGCGCTGAGTCTGACGCGACAGTTCGGAAATGAGGATCTCAATCGCCGCCACACTGGCAATGCCGTCTATTTTCCGACACTTGTGACCTCGCTCATCGTCTATCCCGTTAGTTGGGTGTGGCCCCTGGCCTGGGGAACGGTGGCGGGGTTGGTTCTTGTAGTGCTTGTGAGTTGGCGCCGCCGATCGGGCCGGCTACGGATTGCGCTCTTGCTCGCGCTCCCGGCGGCGTTCTTGCTTCTCGCCGCAGGAATGGTGCCAGGCGTAAGTTACATCCTCGAGTGGCCGTTGGTTGGAGCGATTCTCTCGTGCGCGCTTCTGGTTACTGCGCCGGCGAAGATTGGCTTCGGTTGGCGGACGGCCGCTCTGGCGATCTTGCCCGCGCCCGTTTTTCTGCTCCTGATCCCGATGTTGCAGCCGCTGGTTGTCGCTCTTGGGTTTAAGGCGATAGTGCCGCTGGCTGCGATGGCGTTATTGATTCTGATCTTCCTGGCCCCGCAACTCGTCCTGATATCCGGCCGAGGGGCTGGCGCGGATTAAATGCGGCCTGCCAGCTCCTTGATGAACGAAAGAAATTCCTACTGTGCGAACTGCTCGTACGTCTTCAGGAAAAACCCGTCGGTCATTCCCGCAATGTAGTCGCAAACAACGCGGGGCAATGGCTCCTTCTCGAGACTATCGCGAAAATTGGAGGGTATATGCTCTGGATGTTCAAGGAAATGGTTGAACAGCCAGCTAACCTTGGTAGCGGCAGACCTGCGATGCTCGATGAGCGCATCGGAATCGTAAAGAGCGGCGCTCAGCAATGCTCTCAACTGGCGATTGAGCACGGCGGCTTCGTCTGTCAGCGCCGCGAGCCGCCCTTTCGCGTACCGCACGTCTTCGACTGTTCTTACCTTTTCAACCTCAGCTTTGCGGAAAGTGCCTTCGATGAATCCGCCGACCAGGGTATTGATCACCGACCGCTGTATCTCGTTGAATCGGATTCTTTCGTCGGAGGCGGGAAACATCGTTGCAGTTTCCTCCGCTCGTTTGGAGATGAAAGGCATCGCGGCCGCCATTTGCTCCAATCCAATTAAACCGGCCGTAAACGCATCATCCAGGTCCGCTGTGTTATAAGCAATCTCGTCCGCAATGTCGAGAAGCTGGGCCTCGAGAGGCGGTTTGAGTCCTGGGAGAAATTCTCCGAGCGCGCCCACCGTTCCGGCCTCTACTTCCCGCGAGTGCTTCACAATGCCTTCCCGGACCTCGAACGTAAGATTAAGCCCGTCGAACGAGGCATACCGCCGCTCGAGGTGGTCAACCAGGCGCAACGAGTGAAGGTTATGTTCAAAGCCCAAGCCAAATTGCTGCATTTGCAGATTCAGTTCGTGTTCTCCCGCATGCGCGAAGGGAGGATGCCCGATGTCGTGCGCCAGCGCCAGGGTTTCCGTGAATTCTTCGTTCAATTCAAGAACGCAGGCCACAGTTCGCGCAATCTGCGCTACCTCGATCGTATGGGTGAGCCGGTTGCGAAAGTGGTCGCTTAATCCTGGGGCGAACACTTGAGTCTTACCCTCCAAACGGCGAAATGCCCGGGAGTGGATAACACGATCCCGATCCCGCTGGAATTCGTTGCGGTAGGGATGAAGGGGCTCAGGATATTTGCGTTGGCCGGCCGCCTCTAAAGACAGGCGGAGATAGGCGAGCATGAAGGGGGGAAATCCGAGCTACTTGGTGTCGCCGAGAACCTGGCTGGCTGCACGCTCGACGGCAGGCCTTTCCATGGGTCCCTTCAACGAATCCAAAAGCTGGCTAGCCCGTTTCGGGTCCTGGCTCTTCAAGACCCCGGCCAGTAAGGTGGTAGCCTGCCCCCGGGAGACGAGTGGGCTGGGGTGCGAAATCAAGTTTTGCAAAAGCGTTTTGGCCTCGTCCGTTCGGCCTTCGCCTGCATATAACTCCGCTAGACCGACTTTTGCAAGGGCGGAAACCTGCGTGCTTGCTTGAGCCACGATTTTAAAATTCCGTTCCGCATCGGCAAATTTACTCGCGCTTGCTTGCAATCCAGCGAGGTAATATTGCGCCACGTCGCCCTGCTCGGTGCCTGAGTACCGGGAAGCGACGTCACTCAGCGCTTTTATGGCCGCGGTGTTCTTAGATTGCTCGGAGGTGAACGAAACGCCTAAATGATCGGGCTGCTCCAATACCGGAGCATCGGCAATGTCGAGGGCCGATTGAAGCGCCTGATCACGCTTGGTCTTTTGATAGCGGTACACAGCGTAACTGAGACCCAGGATAGTCGCTGCGACGAGGACTGCAACGGCCCAGCGAAGCACCAGCCGGCGATGCGTGGCAACGTAATCTACCGCGACATCGACGTTGTCCCGGAAGGCATCGTGCTGAAGCTGCTCTTTCAATTCGTGGCGAGTCAAGCAGCAAAACCTTTCTGTATCAGATTATTATTCAGTTTATCACCGGCAATTAGGCCTTGTCCGAATTAAGATAGCGCCCGAATTATCGAATGGCGGCGATCTCTAGCTGTGGCACAATGACTGGAGGGGCATAGAAAAGACCGGAATACAGAATACATTTTTATGCACAGGCCGCTAGCCAGCATAATCATCAACAACTACAACTATGCGCGTTTCTTAACGCAGGCGGTCGATAGCGCTCTGAATCAGACGTACCCGAACATCGAAGTGATTGTGGTCGACGATGGCTCGACGGATGAATCCCGAGCGGTTATTGAGCAGTACGGGAGCCGGATTCGAAGCATCTTCAAAGCCAACGGCGGGCAGCCCTCTGCGATTAATACGGGATTTGATGCCAGCCACGGGGAACTGGTGGCAAACCTCGATTCAGACGACTTGTATGATCCAGCCGCGGTCGAGCAAGTCGTCGATGCGTGGCATTCGAGTACCGTGAAAGCGCACTTCCCACTGCGCGTGATCGATTCAAATGGGATCGATTGCGGAATTCTGAATCCTAGGGCCAAACTGGCTTCCGGCGACGTCTCCAAACTTCTCCTGACGAAGGGCAAGTACATGAGCGCCCCTTCGACAGGGAACGTCTATTCGCGCTCGGTTCTCGAAAAGATTCTTCCGATTCCCGAAGACACCTGGGACCATTTCGATTGCTATCTCGAAACCCTGGCGCCATTCTATGGCCTGGTTTTTGCTTTCACGCAACCGCTCGGTTCGTATCGAATCCACGACCAGAACATGAGTGGCACGGGCGCGCTAAACCGGCAGCGGCTGGCCATGTTGGTGGAGCACAATGAAAAGCAATGGGCCCTGCTGAAGGATTTCTGCGAGAAACAAGGGTTGCCTTTATCCCCCACTGCCGGCTTGGGACACTGGACGCATAAGAAGTTGGTTCTCACGCTCCAGAAAATGGACGGCAGCGCCGAGGCGCTTCGAACCGCGCGCGAACTGATCAATTCTGTGTGGAAGTCGGCGGACGAGCTTTCGATTTCGGCTCGGCTTCGACTGATTGGGTGGGCCTTGGCTGTCGCCGCACTGCCCCGTCCTGCCGCGGATTCCGTGTTGCAGATGGCCTACTCTCGCCGGGGTCTATTCTCTCTTCGGGCCTGACGTCGTTCTTTAACGTCGTTCTCTCATAAGCTTGTTATCCTCCGGGAGGACCGCCAACCGAAATGGACGACCTGCTCCAGAGGATTTCACAGTATGGATACGCAGGACTCTTCGTCGCGCTCATCCTCGGAATCGTCGGCTTGCCCGTTCCCGACGAAACCCTGCTGGTGTTCTTCGGCTACCTGGTGTCGCGCGGTTCCATGCACTTTGGTTATACCTGGCTCACCGCGTTGATCGGCAGCGCTTCGGGTATCTCGGTCAGCTACTGGATCGGACGCTCGGCCGGTTACGGATTTGTACACAGATATGGACGTTACATCCATTTCACCGAAGAGCGGCTTGCGCAGATTTTACGATGGTTTGACAGAATCGGGCACTGGCTGCTGACCATCGGTTACTACATTCCGGGCGTTCGCCATTGCACTGCTCTTGTAGCCGGCATGTCGGGCATGAAATACCGGTCTTTCGCGGTCTACGCGTATCCGGGAGCTCTGCTGTGGGTTTCCACGTTTGTCAGCATCGGATACTTTCTAGGAGCGAAATGGAGAACCGCGCTGGCGGGCGTGCACCGGGATATCGTCATCGGTGTTGTAGCGATTGCCGCCATTGGATGGGGCGTCTGGACGATAAGATCACGCCGCAAGGCAGTGTCTTCTGTTCGAAACCCCGAGAGCTGAATCTAGTTCTCCTCGGCCATTGCGGTGGCCAGTCTTCGCCGAATCTCATCCGGTAAGGGCACCGCTTTTTGCTTCTCGCGATGCATGCATACGACGACCACGTGGCCTTCAGCCGCAAGATCTCCCTCTTTCAAGGTTCGGAAGTCGAAGCGGACCGACGTCTTGCCAATACGCCCTACGCGGACCTCAATAGCGATCTCGTCATCGTGCCCCAGCGCAAGCAGGTAATCGCATTCGACGTGCACTCGCGGGAACAAAGCATCGCGCTTCATGTCGTATGTGATGCCGATGCTCCTCAGAAATTCGATCTCGGCGGATTCAAAGTAGCGGAACAGCGCCGTGTAGTGAATCCGGCCGCTCGCGTCTGTATCGATGAATCGAATACGGGTGCGGAATACGAATGCTGGAGCCGAGCGAAGCAAATTTTAATGGATGGTGAAGGTCATCACGGTTTCGGAAGGAATCTCGACATCCTTTTTGCCCGTTGCGGCCGCGCCCGCTGTTCCGGCTGCGGCGCCTGTGCCTGCTCCGATCGCGGCGCCCTTGCCGCCGCCCGCAATGCCGCCAATAATTGCGCCCAAGGCGCTACCACCGCCAATTGCTCCTATGTTGCGTTTCTTATGCGAACCGGCTTCTGTGGTCCATTCGTTTGTCGAGACGTTTTGCCCGTTTATCGAGGTAAGTTCGAGCGACAGCGAACCAGGTTTCGAAAGCCGGCCCGAAGACTGGACGTCTTTGATGATGCCCTCGACGGGGTCGCCCTTATGTGCAATCACTTTCCCGTCTGACCTGACAGCGGCGTCGAGCGTGCCGCTCCATTTATCCCCAGAATGAGCGCTTTTCGACGAAATCGTGTTGGTGCTTCTGACCTTCACAGTGGCGCCCGATGGGATGCCCTGGCCCAGCGCGAGAGTCGCCGCCAACGCAGCGATTGATGCTAAAGCGCTTAGTCTTCCCATAGCTTTCAGCCTTTCCATAACACTACTATTTTGCCGCAAGAGCCTGTGTGATGGCAGCTTGCGCCAGTGGGGCCATAACTTCGTAACCCTGAGCATTTGGATGCAGGCCATCGTAAGTAAGATCCTGCTTAAACATCTTCCGCTCGTCGATTGTTGCCGAGTAGTAGTCCAGATATACATCTCCATCTTTGTCGCAGTAGCTTTTGATCCAATCATTCAGCGCCACGATTTGATCCGGCGGCCGGCGCGTGGTTTGCGATTTAATGTAATCGCAAACTGGCGTGAGCGAGGCCAGAACCACCTTAATGCCGCTGGCATGCGCGAGTTCAGCCATTGAAGTCAAGTTGTTTTCGATATCGGCGAGCGTTTCGGGCCCGGTATTGCCGGCGATGTCGTTAGTTCCAGCCAGGATAACTACAACTTTCGGCTTCAGATTGATGACGTCTGGCCGGAATCGGACGAGCATTTGCGGAGTGGTCTGTCCGCTGATGCCGCGATTAATGTAGGGTTTGCCGGGGAAGAATTGGCCATACTTGCGGCCCCAGCCGTCGGTGATGGAATCGCCCATGAAAACCACTCTGGCCTCGCCTGCGGCGGGCGGAGGCAGCTTAGCATTTTCTTCCCTGTACCTGCCAAGATTCGCCCAGTCCTCGAGGATGCCGCGGTCGTGTTCGAGTTGCGTCCGAAGCCTTGTCAGTTCGTCGACAGGTGCAGGGGGCGCAGCCGGCGGGGCAGGCGCTTGCGCAAGGGAAAGGCCGCAAACGCACAGCAATGAAGCAAGCAATTTCGACATGTTTGAGATTGTACAGGCAGCCCGATACTGATTACCTCTAAATGCACGGATGCGGGTCACTGAACCATGCCCATTGATTTCTCAAGAAAGGCCAGAATGGCGGCGGCCTCGTCGATCCGCTTGGAAATCGGCTTCCCTCCGCCATGTCCGGCGGCCGTTTCGATACGAATGAGAATGGGAGCCTGGCCGGCCTGGGCGTATTGAAGCTCGGCCGTATATTTGAAGCTGTGAGCGGGAACGACTCGATCGTCGTGATCGGAGGTTAAGACAAGCGTCGGCGGATATTTTCCACCTTCGCGAATGTTGTGCAAAGGCGAGTAGGCACGGATCGCTTTGAACTCGACTGGATTGTCGGGAGAGCCGTAGTCGGAGGTCCAGGCGTGTCCGATTGTGAATTTGTTGAAGCGCAGCATGTCCATCACACCTACTTGTGGAACGGCGGCCCCGAATAAATCAGGCCGCTGGCTCAGGACTGCGCCGACCAGAAGACCACCGTTGCTCGCGCCGTTAATGGCGAGTTTTCGTTGGGACGTGTATTTGTTGGCAATCAGCCACTCGGCGGCCGCGATGAAATCGTCGAACACGTTTTGCTTCTTCAATTTCATGCCGGCCTGATGCCACGCTTCTCCATACTCGCCGCCGCCGCGCAGATTGGCGCTGGCGACAATTCCGCCGAGTTCGATCCACTCGAGAAACAGGGGATTGTAATGCGGCGCGACGGTGATGTCGAACCCACCATATCCCCACAGCAAGCACGGCGTCTCGGGATTCGGTTTAAAGCCTTTGCGCCCGATCAGGAACATCGGTATCCGGGTGCCGTCCTTGCTGTTGTAGAAGACTTGCCGCGTCTCGAACTTCACAGGATCGAACGGCAGGTGGCTCGCCTCGAGTGGCTCGGATCTCCATGTCCCCACTGGAAACGAGTAAAGCGTTTCCGGCTCAGTGAAGCTCTCGAACGAGAAGAACTGCTCAGCGCTATGAGTGCTGCGTTCAGCCCAAACTACCTGTCCCTTGCCCGGTAGGGGGACCTCTCGCGAATGCGTTCCGTCGAGGCCGTAGGCAATGACTTGGCTCGCGACATCCTTCGAGTAAACGAGATAGAGTGAATCTCCTGAAAGGGTCGCCTGGTCGAGCACGCTGCTCTTCTCGGGTACGATCTCGCTGTGCGCGTTCCCCCTGTCAACGTCGATGCTCACGATGCGGTCCCGCGGCGCGCCCGCGGTCGTGCGGAAGTAGAACTTGCTGCCTCGATTTCCCAAGAAGTCGTAGACGGCGTCGAACCGGTTGATTAGCTCGACCGTCTTCTTATCACGCGATCGCAAGTCTTCATAGAAGATCAGGTTTTCGGGACGGGTTCCTTGATTGACCTGAATGATGAGATAGCGGCCGTCATCCGTTACGGTCGGCCCGAAGGTCCAGTCCTTATGATCCGGCCGCTCGTAGACCAGCCGATCCCGCGATTGCGCTGTCTCGAGCTTATGAAAGTAAAGCTGCTGATTAAAGTTTGCCTCAGTGAGCATCGACTTTTCGTCAGGCTTGGGAAACCGTGAGTAATAAACGCCGCGCCCGTCGCTTGTCCACTCCGCGCCTCCAAATTTGATCCACTCGAGCTTGTCTCGAAGATCGCGCCCCGAATCGACGTCGCGAAAGCGAATGTCCTGCCAATCGGACCCGGAGCGCTCAATACCGTAGGCCAGAAGTTTTCCGTCGTTACTAATGGACCACGTTGAGAGCGCGGCCGTGCCTCCTGCCGATAGCGAGTTCGGATCGAGCAGCGGTTTGGGAGTCGCTGTTCGCGATGCCATCCAATAAAGAATTGGCTGGTTCTTTCCACTATGCCGGCGCAGGAAGAAATATCGATCGCCTTTATTCACGATAGCCGCGGGGCGGCCGAGTGAGCTGGGGTAGACTACAGCGCTGAATAGAACAGCGAGTCGGTCCTTGATCGCAGGCGTGTTGGGTACTGTGGCCAGATAGGAATTCGTGAGTGCGTTCTCTTGCGCGATCCAAAGCCGGGTTTCCGGCGAATCGGAGTTCTCGAGCCAGCGATATGGGTCAGCGATGCGAATGCCATGATAATCGTCGACAGCCGTTCCGCGGGGCGCATTCGGATATCGAAAATCATTCGCTAGAAGAGGAAATAAGAGGACCAGACAGGCGAGAGCGCGGCTAAAACGCATGATTCAGATTACAGCACTGCGGATGGATCTAAACTCCGCCATTATGATGGATCATGCGACCCGCCATTCTGCTGTTCCTTCTTTCGTCTTTCACCGCAAGCGCCGCCGATATTCAAACTCTTTCGGCGGCCCCCGAAACCATCTGCTGGGGTTATTATTGGGCCAAAGCGAAACCGGTTCTTAGAATCCATTCCGGCGACACCGTCCAAATTCAAACTGTCTCCGGGAATCCGGAGCGTCTGGAGCAAGCCGGAGTCAAACCTCAAGATATCCAGCCGGCGCTCAATGCCATTCACGACAAAGTAGCGACGGCCGATAAGGGCCCTGGCGGTCATCTTCTTACCGGCCCGGTTTACATCGAAGAAGCCGATGTGGGCGATGTCCTCGAGGTGCGCATACAGAAAATCGTCATGGATGTGCCTTATGCGTACAACGGTTTCGGTCCCACCACTGGAATTTTTCAGGATGAGTATCCCTATCAGCGAATGAAGATCATCCCGCTCGATCGTGAGCGGGGCATCGCGAACTTTGCGCCCGGCATTTCCATTCCGCTACATCCGTTCTTTGGCAGCATGGGCATTGCGCCGCCGGGAGATGCGAAACTCAACTCCGGACCGCCGTGGATCCACGCGGGCAATATGGATAACAAAGAATTGGTCGCGGGCGCAACGCTCTATATACCCGTTCATCAGAAAGGCGCGCTGTTCGAGGTGGGCGACGGACACGCCGGCATGGGCAATGGCGAGGTAGACGTGACAGCGATGGAGACCTCATTAACGGGGACGTTTCAATTCATTGTTCACAAAGGCGTAATGATTCGGTGGCCCCGCGCCGAGACGCCGCAGTATTACATTACGATGGGTTTCAACGAGGATCTGAACAAGGCGACTGAGCTGGCTATTCACGAAATGCTGGATTACCTTGTCGATGAAAAGCATCTTAGCCGCGATGATGCATACATGCTGACCAGCGTGGCAGTCGATCTGGATATCACGCAGTTAGTCGACGGCAAGAAAGGCGTACACGCCCTATGCCCAAAGGCAATTTTCACGGGACAGGAAAATACGCCGATGGTTCGGTGATGCGGCAGAGCCCTCTATTTCATAAAGCCGCTCATGCCGGTTGAGACGGCGCAGAGCTCGTCGTTCATCGCATCGTCGAGCGCCAGCAATTTCCTCAGCTCCGGCGTGAGCGCCGCTTGCGTCTCCGGCCGCAGCAAGCGCTTCTGATACTGCTGCTGTGGCTGATCCCAGCGGCAGTAAAAACTGTGCAGCGCCCGGCGCGGGTGCGCGGTTCGATTCGCCGTTCCTCCATGCCAGGCATGTGTGTTCATTACGACGACGCTTCCCGCCGGACCGAGCATAAGCACTTCGTTCGGGTGAGAAGCCGATGGGTCCGGCAAGGCGTTCTGAGGCAAGCGGCCCCATTTGTGCGAGCCCGGAACGATGCGCGTCGCGCCATTATCCGGGGTGAAATCGTCCAGCAGCCAGATGGTATTGCAGACGCAATTGCCGAGTGCATCGGGAAGCGAGCCGGCGTCGCAATGCAGCGGCTGTGCTTCGGACGAGTAGGGATCTGCCGACCTGGCATTCAGGCTGCTTAGTTTGAATCGCGGGCCCAGAACGTGGCCCACCGCGTCCAGAACCGGAGGCGAAGCATAGACCTCGCGGAAGATCTGGCCTTTATCCACCAGGTTCGCAAGTCGTCGAGCAGATGGCTCTTGGCGGAACTCGCTTCCGGCATTCTCGCCTTCCTCAGCGAATAGCTCTTCGACGCGTTCGCGGAGAGCTTCAAGCGTGGTGGGTTCGAGAAAATTCGTGAATACGACAAAACCCCGCTCGTCGAGCAGCAACTTCTCTTGTTCCGTCATGCATGCAGTGTATATCGGTCTGTTAGAAAGAGTGGGATGAGGGAGGGGAAGGCAAGGTATTGGGTCAGACGGACGAAAATCTTCAAATATTTCAACATATTCCTGAGAGATCCCGGTAAAAATTACGACTTCATAGCTAAGGAAGCCGCCTATTCCATAGTTCTATGAACACGCGCTCACTGTTTCGCTTCATCTCCTCGGACCTTGCCATCGACCTCGGCACCGCCAACACGCTGGTTTACACGAAAGACAAAGGGATTGTAATCAATGAGCCGTCGATTGTGGCGCTGAATCGCCACACCGGCGAAGTGGAAGCGGTTGGCATGGAAGCGAAGCAGATGTTAGGCCGGACGCCAGGCGACATCGTGGCTATTAAGCCGCTAAGGGACGGCGTAATCGCCGACTTCAAAGTGGCTGAGCGCATGTTGAACGCGTTCATCCGCAAAGCCCACCGCCGGAACCGCCTGGTCCACCCACGGATCGTTATAGGCGTGCCGAGCGAGACGACCGAGGTTGAAAAGCGCGCTGTTCTCGATTCCACGTACCGCGCAAAGGCGAGCGAGGTCTATCTGGTCGAGCAGGCGATGGTGGCTGCCGTCGGAGCGGGGCTGCCCATCGACGAGCCATGCGGCAATATGATCGTGGACATTGGCGGCGGCACCACCGATATCGCGGTCTTATCACTGTCCGGAGTTGTCTATTCCAGGTCTCTCCGCGTGGCGGGGAACGAAATGGACGACGCGATCATGAATTACGTGAAGCGCCAATACAATCTTCTGATCGGTGAGCGCACCGCCGAAGCGGTCAAGATAGACATTGGTTCGGCGCATCCTCTAGCACAGCCGCGCGTTCTTGACGTAAAGGGCCGCGACCTGATTGGCGGAATGCCGAAAAGCATTAAGCTTCGAGACGACGAGGTCCGCGATGCCCTTGCGGAGTGCGTGGTGACAATTATCAATGCTATCCGCACTGCCCTCGAGCGGACGCCACCTGAGTTGAGCGCCGATATTGGCGACCGCGGCATCGTTCTGACGGGCGGCGCGTCGATGCTTAAAAACCTGGATCAGAAGATCCGGCTTGAAACCGGGCTGCCAGTTTCACTCGCCGCCGATCCGCTCGCTTCGGTCGTGCTCGGCACAGGCAAAATGCTGAGTAATTTCAAGCTGTTGAAAAAGGTTTCGATCAACTAGGTCATTGACCGCCTGAGGAATTTCCAATAAAACAGTGGGAGCCGGAAATGTTTTAGCCCATACTTGAGGTATGGCGCGTCCTCCCCTGCGCATTGAGA
>JBAUZG010000424.1:0-30038 GCA_049585195.1 Bryobacteraceae bacterium
GCGCCGCGCGGTGCGAGTGCTCACGACACCGTGCGAGCTGGTGAACTCAGTCATCAGCAGCCCGCAGCCGCCCTGGTTGCGGATCAGCCTGCGAAACACTGTGTCGGTGACGCCGGCCATGGGAGCAAGCACGGTCGCGGGACGGATGGTTGTCCGGCCAATGGCGAAATCCGACGGAAACCCGGGCTGGGACGATTCGATCATCGGTTACGAAGCGGGAACTGCGGAGTCGAACCCCGAAAACCTACTGCTTTGAGTATTTTAGCGTGCCGGGTAAGCGAGACGCAGCGGTTCGCTTCGGAACCGCCCCTACTCTCCCAGGATCGGGCGAAGTGAGTTGACGAATTTGAGGATCACGAAGAGCGTGAGGAACGCAAACAAGCAATCGAGCGCGTCGAAATGGTCGGGGAGCAAAGGCCCGCCGGCAGCGCCCTGTGCGTTCAAAATCGGAGCGACTGAATTGAAAAGAAGAAATGCCGACAAAGACGCCTCCAAACTATAGGTAGGTTTAGCGTGGTATTTTCTCGTCTGGAATTTGCGATGATGCAAACTTAGCCCGGGAAAATAAGTCTAAAGTCTCAGACCGGGGCTGACGATCAACAACATATGATTGACCGCATCCTTCACATCGCGTCGTTACCGTTCAGGGCGATTCAGTATCTAATCGAGCAACAGGAGCAGCGGCGGCAGTATAGCCGGCTGGCAAGATGGCAGGAGTTCGTACCTGCTCCCGCAAAGGCGCGGCAACCGGTCCGGACGGTTGACACCGGCAGAGCTACCAACTAACAGAATTACGTACCTCTTTGGTTGGTTGGTTGGTTGGTTGGTTGACGATTTTTCGGTTAAACCGGCGATGCGGTGATCTTGCGAATGCTCTCCATCCACTCGTCGCGCCGAAACACTTTTTTCCAGTCGGGCTGAAAAAGACTGTGTTTCGCCTCTTCAATGGCATTCAAGGCTCCGTCTGAAAAAGTTGCACCCTCAAAGAGTTTGAATACAATTCCCAGTTCCACTTTCAGGTGTCCGAGAAGAAAGTCACGCGCCGCGGCCTCGGGGACTCCGAGTTTCACCGCCTCCTGCATGGCTTCCCCGACAATCGTGAGGCAGGTGCCAAGCACCGTCTCAGACAATACCGGCTCAAGGATAGCCATATGCTCAGCTGTACACCGGTGGGCGCTCAATACAGGCGCGTAGATGGCGCGCGCTATTGCTTCTCCCGACGCGTACGCCTCCTCTGGACCTTGTACTAACGAGCAAACGATGTTTTGCTGGGCACGCACGCCCCCAAAGAAGTCGCGCTGCGCGAGCGGATCAGTCTCGCCTCCGACCACCGATGGATGGCAGGGATGAGTGACGAAGTAGATGAGGTCTTCGCGATGCGGCAGACAACCCGCTAGAGGTGCGGCGATATCGAGGGCCATTAGCATCATGCCGGGCCGGAGCAGTGGTTCAATCTGCGCCGTCACCGACGAGATGCGATTGTCGGGAAGCGCCAGAATCACTGCTTCCGTACCTTCAAGAGCCGCTTCTATCGGTAATGTGGTAATCCCGCGTTGCGCCAATGCCGATTTGCCTCGTTCGCTGATTTCCACAAAACGCACCTCATAGTCGGTGCGCTGCAAATTAGCCGTGATGCGCAGTCCCATCTTGCCTCCGGCGCCGAGTAGAGTGATCGTTTTCATCCCTTGTTGTTCCTTATCATTTCGAAGAAGTTTTCCGGCCCCACCTGCCCACCCTTCAGCACCAGTTCCAATCCATCCAGCACGCTGCCAGGAGCGTGACACCGGCACAGTGGGGCGCCAGGTGTCAGCGGCCCGGCGAACGTTAGCGATTCGATACCAAGTTGCCGAACGGCGTGGCTCGATGTATCGCCGCCCGCCACCACCGCCCGGCGGACTCCCGAGCGTATCAGCACCTCGCGAAGCAACACACCTAGTTGATGACCCAATTCCTCGCCGCCCTTTCCTGCATTTCGGTCCTCGGCGCCAATTGCCGTGTACAAGACGACGCTCTGACCTCCGCCGAGCGCCGACAAAGTCGCATTCAGAGCGGCTGAATTGTCCCGTTTCGCGGCATCGACCCGGATGCCCGCGAATCCATGTGCAATCACCCAGCGGATCTGCCCCTCCGTCACCGGCGAGCAACTGCCGCTGACCACCACCGTGCGATCTACCGGACCCGGTTCGTCCACAGAATAAGCGGACGGTATCTCCCCGCTTTCGCGCCACTGCTCGACCAGAGCGTGAATCAATCCCGAACTGCCGGCCGCAAATGAAAACCTGGCCGGACGCTGGGTCCAAAGGATGCGCCCCGCGGTGCGCAACGTGCGGTCATCCAGACCATCGAACAGCACGATGGCTGGCTTCTCGGTGAGCACCTTTTCGAGCCGCTCCTCCGCATCTTTCCCGCCTAGTGAGAGAATGTCCAGGAGCGCAATTTTCCGCGACGTCTGTCGCGCCAAGTGCACGCGCAGATCGCCCTCATCCATGGGAGTCACGGGGTGATGTCGCATTGTCGGATGGCGATCAATACGATGGATTGTGCCTCCGCCCGCCGCGAAAAGGTTGCCGAAGAGCACATAACGGCCGAGGTGCGGAGCCGCAATCACCACCGGTACCCACGGCGTGCTAAAAACGTCCTGCCCGATCTCGATGGCCCGCCCAATGCTGCCGCATTCAGGCGAGCTGTCGAATGTCGAGCAGACCTTATAGTGGCAGATACAGGCTCGTAACTGTGCCAGGCGAGCGAAAATTGCAGGAAGGTGCGCGGTCATCCACTGCGGATCTCGGCTGCGGCTCTCGCCCGCTACGCCGATAGCGCGGCAGTCAGGAAAGCGAGCCAGCATTTCGTCTAAGGGCGGATCGAGGAACAGCACAGTCGGCACGCCGTTTGATGCCAGCGCCTCCAGCGCGTCCGTCGAGCCCGTAAAATCGTCTCCGTAATAGCAGAAGAGGCGATGAGTCATGACGCAAAAGCAGCGAGCGCCTGGCGGAGTTCCTCGTGCTCGCCAGCAAAGCGCTCCAACGAAGTTCCTGCGACGGCCGCCTCCCATGCCTGCTGCAGGCTGCGCACCCCTGCGGCAACCCCGCCAGGATGTGCCATCAGTCCTCCGCCGCATGCGAAGATCAGGTCCGTGCTACCCAGCGCCTGGTAGGTGTCCGGCGCTTGCCGTGCCGATTGTCCTGACGAGAATACAGGCATGACCTCGCACCCGCGGCCCGGCTCCGCAAACATTGGCGTCAGGCACTCGCGCGCCGAAGCAATGACGCTCGCGTCGTCTTCGCAGAACTTGTTGCGCAGCCCGTTCACATGCATATGGTCGACGCCGGCCAGCCGCCAGAATTTTTGGTAAGCGATGTAGCTCATTCCAATTGCCGGCGAGCGCCCATACATTCCCCACCCATTGCGGTGAGCATGAATCGCTAGTTGCGAGTGTCGCCGGAGCGCCGCAACCGCGGGCAGACCGACGCTATTGATACTTACCATTACGCAGGTTCCGCCAGCTGACATCACCGCATCATGCCTGCGCAACATTTCATCCATCTCGCCAGTGATGTTGCACGCGTACATCACCTTTCGGCCGTTGCGATCGGCGTGCCGCTCAATCACTTCCATCACCCGCTGCAAACGCTCGTCAAATGGGCAATGCGGTCCATCTGCTTGCAGTTCATCATCTTTGATGAAGTCGATGCCGCTCTTGGCTAGGGTGTCTACGAGCTGCGCCGTGGCTTCAGGCGAAAGGCCGACACTAGGCTTGATGATGGTGCCGATGAGCGGGCGCTCATACACACCCGAAAGTTCCCGCGTTCCACGAACGCCAAACTGCGGACCCTGGTAGCGCTCGAAAAATTCAACAGGCACCGTTACGTCCAGAAGTTTAAGCCCAGAGAAAGGCTTCAGCTCAAAGAGATTGCCGGCCACGGTGGCCAAAAGGTTGGGTAGAGACGGGCCCATGTTCGAAAGCGGCCATGAAAGTGAAACTTCTGCGCGCCGATAGACCGGCTTTCCTTTAGGAGCTCCCGCGCCAGGTAGCGAGGGCGTCGACACTGAGTCTAATTCGCGAATGCTCTCCACGCGTGCGGCATGGCGTTCGCGCAGTTCGTCGGTCTCGCCCGGGACGCGTATAAATGTTCCGGTGGACTGCTCCCCGGCCATTGTGTCAGCTGCTTGCTGCAACGGATATGCGGTCTCAATCCAGTAGCGCGCGAGAACGCGTGCCTTGCTGTTCGGTACGGAAGGCATAAGCGCGCCAATCATACCACTGGCTTTCCGTCTTCCGTGTGATTTCAATAAACTGGTCTTTTGGATTCCGGTTCGCGCCTTATGCGAAAGAAATCACCCCTATCCGTTTCCCGGCGTAACTTTTTGAAGGCGGTGGAAATCTCGATGGGAGCCGCCTCTTTGGCCGCGCAAGAGGCATTAGCGCCAGCGCCGCTTTCGTACAGGTCGAATCCCTTACCCCCTGGAAGGGGGATCACAAACAACCTGCAGAGTCCGCATATGAAGCTCAAGAGCGTCGATGTGAACTCTGTTCAGTGGACTTCCGGCCTTTGGGCAGAACGCTTCAATACCTGCGCCAGCGCAACAATCCAGCATCTGTGGCACGAGATGGAAGGTGTCCATTATGCCAACTTCCTGCGTGCGATAGGTGACCTGCCAGAGGGCGGCCACGAGGGCGCCGGGTTTTCAGACGGCGACTTTTACAAGTGGCTAGAGGCAGCTATCGCCTCTTATGGCGTGACTCAAGACCCACAATCAGGGAATCTGATCGACTTGGTTATTTCGGTAATCGGAAAAGCGCAGCAGAGTGATGGCTATATCTTCACCCGCCTCAGTTTGGAAAAACGGCGCGGGCGAGCCGGAGCGAAACCGTTCGAGAACGCGATCGACTTCGAGACTTATAACTGCGGACACCTCATGACGGCGGCGTGTCTTCACTATAAGGTTACGGGAAAGCGCTCGCTACTAGATATCGCTGTGAAGCTGAGTGATTTTCTATGTGCGGCATTCGCTAATCCCACGCCCGATCTTGCGAGGTTCGACATCTGTCCTTCCCACTATATGGGCATCATTGAGATGTACCGGACAACCGGCGATACCAGGTACCTGGAATTGGGAAGAAAGTTCATCGATATGCGGGATCTCGTTGAGAACGGCACGGATCAAAATCAGGAGCGCCAGCCATTCCGCCAACAGACTAAGGCCGTTGGACATGCGGTGCGAGCGAATTACCTATACGCTGGCGCCGCGGACGTTTACGCGGAAACCGGCGACGAGACTCTTTGGCCGGCGCTGAACGCGATCTGGGAAGACGTAGTTTCCCACAAGCTCTATATCACCGGTGCGACGGGTGCGCTGAACACGGGAACGTCTCCGAGCACTTACGGCAGCGGCCTCGTCCAAGAGCTGATGGCTAAGGGCGAGAAGACAATGACCGGAGCGGAAAAGGAATCGTCGCCTGATGCAGTGCACTTCGTGAGCCAGGCCTATGGAAGAGAATATCAACTGCCCAACCTGACCAGCTATAACGAAAGCTGCGCAACCGTCGGCTGTGTCCTATGGCACTGGCGAATGCTTCAGATTACCGGAGACGCAAAATACGCCAACCTGCTCGAGAGCACCCTGATCAACGGCGTCTTTTCGGCGATGAGCCTGGACGGAACTCGCTTCTTCTATTCCAACGCACTGAGAAGAAGCAACTACTTGCCGTTCCGAATGCGTTTCCCACCAGAGAGACAGAAGTATTTTCGATCCTACTGTTGCCTACCGAATATCGCGCGAATGGTTGCAGAGGCTCACTGCTACGCCTACTGTGTGACTAGCGACGCTGTGTGGACCGTTCTGTACGGTGCTAACAAGTGGAGTGGCTCTCTCGCTAATGGGACAAAGGTCGCGCTGATCCAGGAAACTGACTATCCGTTTAGCGGTGAAATAACGATTTCCGTAAAGCCGGACACTCCCACTGAGTTCTCACTGATGTTGCGCATTCCGCCCTGGGCGCGGGGCGCCTCGGTGCTAGTGCGGTCCGGCGCAAAGAAGCAATTTGAGGAATCTCGGCTGGAGCCAGGGCAATACTTTCCGCTGCAAAGAACGTGGTCTGCCGGTGACGTGGTAGAACTCGTGCTGCCTATGCAGGTTCGGCTGGTCGAAGGACACAAGCTTATCGAGGAAACCCGCGGCCAAATTGCCGTCCTCCGCGGGCCGGTTGTGTACTGTATCGAGTCGCCTGATACGGGTTCGGGCGTTGATATAGCCGACGTTGCGATTCCCCGCGATGCTGAATTCCGCCCGGTACAGTACAGAATTGGCCATCTTCAAGTAACCGCTCTCGAAGGCGAAATCGTAAGACACGAGCACAGGGATTGGGGGACCGATCTGTACCGAGATATCGGCAGTGTACCGCCCGAGCGCGTCAGCGTGCGCTTGGTGCCCTATTTCTGCTGGGATAATCGCGGCTTGACTGAAATGTCTATCTGGCTACCATTAGCTTAAGCGGACGCTTGCTCCTAGTCCATCATCAACCCGCCGTCGACATCCATGATTTCGCCAGTCATAAACGAGGCAGCGTCGGAGGCAAGGAAACACACCGCAGCGGCAACCTCCTCTGCTTTGCCTGTGCGTCTGAGGGGTAAACTCTCGAGAATGCTCTCAAGCCGCTCCCGCGGCAGATCGCGGATCATCTCCGTCTCAATGAGCGCGGGTGCGATGGCATTGACACGGATGTTATGAGGACCGCCTTCGCGCGCAATCGACTTAGTAAATGCGATGACGCCGCCCTTCGCCGCCGCATAGCAGGAGTTACCATGAAGGCCGCCGCCGCGCTTTCCGGCCACGGAAGCAATGTTAATGATTTTTCCATCGCGTTGGGCCACCATCCACGGAAATACGGCTTTCGAGCAAAGAAATACGCCTTTTAGATTAATCGCCAGCGTTCGATCCCACGTCTCAGTTGTAATTTCGGTCAGTGGACCAGTGCTCACCACACCCGCATTGTTCACCAGGACGTCGATCCGGGAAAAGCACTCAAAAGTTTGACGGATCATCTCCTGTACTTCACTCTCATCGGAAACATCAGCGCGTATCGCCAGGCTTTGCCGGCCCATGGTTTCGATTTCGTGGGCAACGGACCGGGCGCTCTCGAGATTGATGTCGCTGACCACCACATGTGCCTTATGGCGGGCCAGCTCCAGTGCAATGGCGCGGCCAATGCCCCTGCCTGCTCCCGTCACAATTGCGATCCTGTTCTCGAGGGAAATCGTTCGGTAATCCTATCACGCTATTATGTTGCACGCCCGGCAATCGGTTGGATGTTATCAGCGCGGCTGCACCGCCCGGAGAGCGGGTTAGATACTATGTCTTCGATATGCTCCGCAGAACCTTTCTTAGTAGTTCCGCAGCGGCCGGCCTCGCTATTGCTGCGAACAATACGCCAGCAGTAAAGCCCGGCGATATTCCTAAACGGGTTTTTGGGAAAACGGGTGAACGGCTGACGATCATCGGACAGGCTGGCGGCCGTTTTCCTCTCTGCACTTTCGAAGACGCAAAAGCTATCACCTTGCGCGCTCACGAGCTTGGCATTAATTACTTCGATACCGCTCGAATTTATTGGAACGGCAGATCCGAAGAGGTGTACGGAGCGGTGTTGCCGCCCTTTCGAAAGGAAATTTTTCTCACCACAAAATCTCCTCAACGCTCCCGCCGGGGGGCCGAAGCGGATCTCGAGACGTCTCTGCGCGCCCTAAAGACCGATTACGTGGACCTTTGGCAGATTCATCAGGTAAGCGAAATGGACGAAGTCCATCAGATCTTCGCTCCCGCCGGTGCAGTAGAAGCGTTCGAGGCCGCCAAAAAGGCCGGTAAGTGCCGCTTCATTGGCTTCACCGGACACCATGATCCCGATGTCCATCTGGCGATGCTGAAGAACTACAACCATTACGACAGCATCTTGATGCCGCTCAACCCGGCCGATCCGTCCTATTTGAGTTTTGAAAAAAATGTGCTTCCTGTCGCTGTGGAACGTGGGATGGGAATCCAAGGGATGAAGAGCACAGGAAACGCGAAGCTGTTGCAAGGAATGCATCTCAAAGAGTGCCTCTCTTACGTGCTCACGTTGCCGGTTCACTGCCTGGCGCTGGGATGCACCACAATCGGCCAACTTGAGGACGACGTTCGGATCGCTCAAACGTTCAGGCCGCTTACGGAAGGCCAAATGGCTCAATTACGGGAACGAGGATCGCAATTCAAAGGCCCGCAGGTGGAAGATTGGAAGCGAGGCGTCGGGACCGCTTCGATAGGCGCTCATCGGGATGGCGATCTCAGTTAGAGCACCAACGGCTATGTTCTCACCAAACCGGCGCGAAATTCTAATTCTGCTGAGCAGAGGGGCGATGAGCTTCGCTCTTCCGGGTAGTGGAATGTTCGCGGCCGCGAATCGCGGTTTGAAGCCGCTCGGAGGCATTTTCCCCATCGCGCAGACACCTTTCACCGAAGACAACAAGCTGGATTTGGATTCTCTGATAAACGAGCTACATTTCATCGATCGCGGCGGAGTGCATGGATTTGTGTGGCCGCAACTTGCCAGCGAATGGCAGATGCTCACCGATTCCGAGCGGATGAATGGCGCTGAAGCGATCGCTTCTACGGGCCGGAACTTGAGACCGGCCATCGTGATTGGCGTGCAGGCGGCCAACGTTGAGACAGCAGTCAAGTATGCAAAGCACGCGGAAAAAGCCGGCGCTGACGCAATCATTTCACTTCCGCCAGCCGGGAAAAAAGATCCGCAAACAATCCGCGAATATTACAAAACTGTGGGTAGCGCGACGGCGCTTCCGCTGTTCATTCAGGCCGTTGGCGGCCTTGACGTAGAAACGATACTCGAGATGTATCGGGAGATCCCCACTTTGCGATACGTGAAAGACGAAGCCGGACAGCCGCTTATGCGGCTATCCGCGCTTCGCAAAGGCAGCAACGATCAGCTCAAAGTGTTCACCGGATCGCATGGCAAAACTCTCATCGATGAGATGATGCGAGGGTTCTCTGGAAGCATGCCTGCTGCGTCCTTCGCGGATATCTATGCGTCCGCCTGGGATCTCTGGCACCAAGGCAAGAGAAGAGAAGCCGTTGAAATGTATGGCAACGCCGCCATCCTGATCAATGAAGTTTTAACCTACAGCGAAGGGACAAAGTACATTCTCTATCTGCGCGGCGTCTTCAAAACCTACAATTTGCGAACGCGCCCTGGCGGAGCGCTAGGGAATGGAACGCCACTCGATGAAACGGGAAAACAGGTACTGCGAGAGCTACTCGATCTTATGAAGCCCTACCTGAGAGCCTAGGAACATTCAGTGATTCGACCTTATGGCTAGCAATCTGTCGCGGCGTGATCTTCTCGTTACGGCCGCGTGGGCAGGAGCACTACCGTCTCTGGCCGAGCGTGTGCAAGCTTCGATGCAATCCGCCGGCCTGGCCCGAAACGACCTGGTCATCAAAGAAGTCAAGGTCTATGTCATCGGTCCTGGCACCGGCGCACAGCCCGGGCACGGTGGCGATAGCCAAGTCGCAGCCATCGTCACAAACAGCGGGATTGAAGGCAACTATACTCTGGCCGAGCGCTACCCGCATCCAAACTGGAGCAACCTGGGCTGGTTGGAATACGCAAAAGCGACGCTGCCTGGAAAGAGCGTTTTGGACCTGCCGGCCCTCACCTCTCAGTGGGCGCCTGCCAAAAGGCGTTTAGGTCAACTCTCCTACGCAGCGGCTATCGATAATTGCCTCTGGGACATTCTGGGGAAAGCCGTCAACCAGCCTGTCTATCGCCTCCTCGGCGCCTACAAAGATCGGGTACGTGCATATGCGAGTTCACAGCACCTCGACACAGTCGATGAATTTGTCGCCGACCTGAAGCGCGCCAAAAGCGAAGGGTTTACGGCTTACAAGATTCATCCGCCGTGGAAAGTCTCTCCTGGACATGATTACAAGCTTGATATGGAAGTCTGCAGGACCCTTCGCGAAACTGCCGGTCCCGATTTCCCTTTATTGCTGGACAGAGTGGGCGTCTATACGCGGGAAGAAGCGATCAAGGTGGGCCGGCTGCTAGATGAGCTGAATTTCGTCTCGTTCGAAGATCCGCTGCCGACCAAAGATATCGATGGTCTCGTCGAGCTGGCAAGCGCATTGGATGTACCCATCGTGATCGGAGAATTTCTGGCGTCGCCCTATTACTATGCCGAGTACATCCGGCGGGGAGCGCTTGACGAGGTCCGATTTATCGTAGACAACATCGGCGGAATCAGCAGCGGAATAAAAGTGGCGCAATTAGCTGAGTGTTTCAATCTACAGTGTCAGCCACACAACTGGGGTGATGTATTCGATCACGCGGTTCATTTCCACTGTGAACTTGCCATGCCGAACAACATCTGGTTTGAGATGACTCAGCCGCAAGGGTTCAGCGACCGCCCTTATGTGAAAGATCGCATTCGAATCGCCAAAGATGGTTACGTCTATGCCCCAGCAAAGCCGGGTCTCGGATACGAGATCGATCGCAACATTCTAGATAACCTGCTGAAGAAGGTTGAGACCTAGTGGAGGGTGGATGACGGGAGCGACTTTATCGCGTCGAAATCTGCTGCAAACTGCGAGCTCTGGCGCACCTTCTCCAATGTTCATGAAGGCTCGCGCCGCCATACAATCGTCTGGTCTGAAGTCCGCAGATCTAGTGATTAAAGAAGTTAAAGTCTATGTACTGAAATCGAAAGCGGTCAAGGGAGTGTCGGGAGTAGAACAACATATCGCTGCAGTTGTTACCGAAAACGGAATCGAGGGAAATTACACTCTGGCCGGGCGCTATTTTCATCCAAACTGGAGTAATCTCGGCTGGCTCGATTATGCGAAGACAGCGTTGCGGGGAAAGAGCGTCCTTGACTTCCCGGAATTTACAGACCAATACCGGTCGAACCTCGGCCAGCTTTCTTATTCCTCGGCGATTAACAATTGCTGTTGGGACATTGTCGGCAAAGCCCTTGACCTGCCGGTGTACAGGATTCTCGGAGCGTACAAAGACCGGGTACGCGCATATGCCAGTTCTCAGCACCTCAATACAGTCGAGGAGTTTGTTGCAGACTTGCAGCAGGCGAGAAACAGCGGGTTCACTGCGTATAAGATCCATCCTCCATGGCTGCCCGGAGACGCGGTGGATTACAGACTGGATATTCGCGTGGCAAAGGCAGTGCGTGAACACGCGGGCGATAGCTATCCGCTGCTCTTCGACCGAGTAGGCGGCTACAGCCGGGATGAAGCGATCAAGGTCGGACGCGTGCTGGACGAGCTGGGCTATATCTCCTACGAAGATCCGATACCGACAAGCGACATAGACGGTTTAGTAGAGCTGGCAGCGGCTCTCGACCTGCCGGTTACGATTGGCGAGTTCATCTTTTCTCCCTATGATTTCCCGGAATATATTCGCCGCGGCGCTTGCGATATCGTCCGTTTCATCGTCGATAACCTTGGCGGAATTACAGGAGGCATGAAGGTCGCACGACTGGCTGAATGCTTCGGTATGGAGTGCCAACCCCATAACTGGGGTACAGCTCTCGATCACGCCGTTCATTTTCATTGCGAACTGGCAATGCCAAACAATATCTGGTTTGAAATGACGCAGCCGCAAGGCGCTGTAGATCAGCCGTACTTCAAGGATCAAATCCGCATTGACCGCGATGGCTACGTGCCAGCGCCGACGAAACCCGGCTTAGGATACGAGCTCGATTACGGCGTTCTCGAGAACGAAATGATCCGCATTGAGCGCTGACGGCTAACTGGCCCAGCAAAGTGGATGCCGTGGTCGTATCGTGAAATGCTCGCTGAATGAATCCGATGTCAATCTCAGCATTTCGCGTGACGAGGTCCGTTCACCAGGCTAGCGGCGGCGCCGGACCCTGCGAGTGAACGACGAATGCCTCAGCTCGCTTGCAACGATATTCTAAGCCACGGAAGCGCTCCATCTCTTCGTGATACGCATAAAATTCGGAGGGTCCTTGGCTCGCGTGCATAAAACAAGCGTGTTTCTTCTTTTCCCACGTTTCCGATACGTCGACGTAAAGATTGGGAGAGAACTGCTGCGTCTGCTCGCCGCTCATTACCTCGAAATAGACCAGAGGGTATTTCCTGTTGGCGCGGTTCCATGACTGATACGTCAACAAAGACGCGGCGCAATGGTCGCGGTGCGTGTCCACCGGCCAATGCGTAAAAACGACATCCGGCTGTTGTGCCCGGATGAGGCGATCGAATTCCTCGTAGCGAAGATTGTTAATCTCGCTCGACCCGTCTATCTGACCCCCGAAGACTGGCTTTGCGCCGAGAATCCGGCAAGCGTTTAGTGCTTCTTCAGTCCGAATGCGCGCCGCCTCCTCGTGTGTCTTGCCCTCAATGCCTGCCTCGCCTCGCGTCAGGTAGACGATTGTGACGTTATGCCCGCGCGCAGAATAGCGGGCAAGCGTGGCGCCGCAGCCGGTTTCAGGATCGTCAGGATGCGCGCCAACACAGACAACGTTTAACTTGCGAGAAGGAGCTGGTGCGCTGTCGGCGAGTCCGGTGGCAAGTGGAGTGGCGATGGCGAATAGACTGTCCCTTCGGGTCATATCGATATTGGCTACCACATCGAATTTCAAGACGGCAGAAATTCCTAACGTGTCCCTGGGATGTCACTGGCAACTTTCGATCCGGTTTCCGGGACAAGTACGAAGAGCAGAATCCAAGCGACGGCAGCGATGCTAGCCAGAGACAGAAAACTCGCAGCGTATCCGGCGTGTTGTGTTATATACCCGGCAACCGTGGTACTGAAAGATGCGCCTATTCCGACCGCGGCGCCAAACGCGCCTTGTGTCACGTTGAAACGCCCCGTACCACGAGTCAGATCTGCAATGACAAGGATTGAGACAGCGCCGAAGATGGCATTGGCGACTCCATCCAAAACCTGTATGCCGACTAAGAGTGGGACTGACGAAGTGAGCGTGTAAAGCACGCCACGGATCGGAAGGACGCCGAAGCCAATCAGAAGCATGAGCCTTCTTCCCCGCTTGGCGGCCATTCTGCCAATCGAGGCGGCCGTCACTGCAATTACAGCTTGGGTGACGATGACGCAGGCAGACATAAAGGGAGCCGATTGCCGTACGCGCCCGTGGGCAAGCATTTCACCGAGCTGAGGTAGCATGGCCGCGTTGGCAAAGTGGAAGAGGACAGCGCAAAACGCAAACGAGAGAATTCTTCGGTTCGCGAAGGCCGCCCTAATAGAGACTGTTGGGCTGCCGCGATCTCGTTGGCGAGCTCCGCGAGCTCGTGCGTAGTCAATTTCTTTCGGTGTAATGGCCGCAATTGCCAGCAAACAAGGGATGGCGAGCAGTGGTACTGCCAAGAAGATGGCTCGATTAGAGAGTGCGTAGCCGATGCCTCCCATCAGCAGCGCCGCTGCAACGTTCCCGGCGGAGTTAAATGCCTGATTGCGACCAAAACGCCGATCAAAACCTGCTGGTCCGACCAGACCCAACGTGATGGCCGCGACGGTCGGCCCCAGAATCGAGCCGATAGCGCCCAATAGAATCTGCGCTGTGATGACGACCGCAAAAACGGGGTGAAGGGCAAGAAGGAGTGATGCGGTCACGAGCAACACAATGCCGATTGTGAGAAGAATACGCTTCTGCCGTGCAGCGTCAACAAGCGCACCACCTGGCGGCTGGGCGACGACACCCGCGAGACCGCCGATGGTTAGCGCGATGCCGACCTGTTGGGGATTCCAATGACTCGCGGCAAGATAGACGGCAACGAATGGCCCGACGCCCGTCTGAATGTCCGCCAGGAAAAAATTCAGCCAATCGAGCCCATGCAGACTCCGCTGCGAGGGTGTTCCTTCTTCCCTCACGAGAACAGGGCTGCGCAATGCGAGTGAATCGGAGCCATGCGTGGCGAATGAACGATGCTTCATTGCGCGCCAAAATACCGTAGACATTCACTTTTGATTCAGGGCACATATCTTTCCATTCGTTTTTCGCTTCGTTGTCAACTTATAGGCCCTGGATCGTGACCGCAAAGCGCTCACGCATGGACGAAAAATGTACAGAAGATCGAGCGTCAGAATTAGATGCTGTCTTTTGAGTCTATTTCGAATTGGCGGAGTTTCTCGTAGAGAAGACGACGATGGATGCCCAGAATCTCTGCAGCTTTGGACTTATTGCCCTGGGCCTCGGTCAAGGCACGCTCTACTAGAGCGCGCTCCAGTGCTTCGATATTCTCCTTCCAGCCGTTATGCAGCGGCGCTAGACTCGTCCATTCTGGCGATGCGCTCTCCTGCTTGTCGTCAAGCAGCAGAATGTCGGAACGGTCGATAAGATTGCCTCGCGCCAGCACAAGAGCTCGCGCAATCGTATTTTCGAGCTCGCGCACATTACCTGGCCAGTGATGCTCGCACAATGTCGAAAGTGCCTCGGGCGTGATCGACGTTCCATGACCGTTGCGCTGCAGAAAGTGCTGCACCAGCGCTGGGATATCCTGCTTACGCTCGCGGAGCGGTGGAAGGCTGATCGTGACCACGTTTAGCCGGTAGTACAGATCTTCCCGCAACTGTCCCTTTGCCACAGCGTGTTCCAGATTCTTAGCTGTGGCAGTGATCAAGCGGATGTCCACAGAAATTGATGTGTTCGAGCCCAACCGCTCAATTGTCCGCTCCTGTACCGCGCGTAGAAGCTTCGCTTGTAATGCTGGCGCCAGGTCGGCAATTTCGTCGAGAAACAACGTGCCTCCATGAGCCTCCTCGAAACGCCCTACGCGACGGTAGAGCGCATTCGTGAAAGCCCCTTTTTCGTGCCCGAACAACTCCGATTCCAGCAGCGTTTCGGGAATCGATGCGCAATTCACTTTCAGCAATGGGCCTTGCGCTCGAGGGCTGTTTTCGTGAATCGCATTCACGACGAGTTCCTTGCCCGTTCCCGATTCACCTCGGACGAGCACGGTTGCATCCGACGCCGCTACTTGGCCGATCAGTTTGTAAACTCGCTGCATCGCCGGGCTGTAACCGATCATCGAACCCGGACTTGATCGGCCGGCCTCTGCGGGGGGCATCCGAGTCTTACGCGATATCTTCCGATGCTGGATTGCGCGGTTGAGCTGTGCCAAGACATGCGGAAAATCGAGAGGCTTTGACAGATGGTCGAATGCTCCAAGCTTCATCGCCTCGATGGCTGTGCCGCTATCACCATAGGCGGTCATCACAATGAATGTGGAGTCGGAACCGCCTTTCAGTGCTTGCCTTAAAACGGATAAGCCATCTAACCCTGGCATTCGAATATCAAGCAGAACGGCATCCGGTTCTTCCCGTAGCGTCAGTGAGAGCGCCCGTTCTCCGTCCTCGGCGGAAATCACACGAAAACCTTCCGCTTCAAGAAGCTCAACCAACGAGGTGCGCGCTGCCTGCTCGTCTTCTGCTACTAGGACAGTTGAGATCGTCATGTTAGCTCCGCGATAACTCGATAACAAATCGAGCGCCCCGCTCAGCGGGACGATAGATCAGATCACCGCCCTGGCTGCGTAAAAGTTCTCGGGAAACTGCCAGACCTAATCCCGTTCCATTCGCTTTTGTTGAGTAGAAAGCTTCAAAAAGATGATCCTGCTGTTCCGCACTAAGTCCCGGTCCGTCATCCTGGACTGATACATGAACAGAACCGTCTTCGTTCGATGCACGAACCGACACCGTTCCTCCTTCAGGCGCTGCTTCGAGCGCATTCAACAGCAGATTGACTAACGCCTGAGTCAGTTGTTGCGAATCGAAACTAGCGTACAGGTTGCGATCTTGGGTTTCGAGATGAACCACTGTGCCTTGCATTTCCGCTTGCTTCTCTATTAGCTCCAGACAGTGTTCGACAACCGGAACAACCTTCTGCACTTCTACATGAGGGCGACGCGAGCGCTGGAGATCCAAAAGATCGCTCAGAAGCAAGCTCATGCGATCCACTTCAGACCGAATTGTGGCAAGGTCTTGGGCGCGGATCGCATTGCTCTTCAGCCGGTGCTCCAACAGTTGAACAGTTAACCGGATGCTGTTAAGAGGATTGCGGATTTCGTGCGCGAGACCAGCCGCCAGACGTCCTACGGCTCTCAAGCGGTCTTCGCGCCGCAGCTCTTTCTCTAGCCGCCCGCGTGTTGAAGCCATTTGATTGATCGACTTACTGATCGCCCCCAGTTCCCCGGAGAATTCCGGAAGCCGATAATCAAAGTCTTCCTCCAGTACCGCGAGCCCGTTTTGAATTTGCCGCACTCCATGCGCCAGACGGAAACTCACTGCCAGCGTGCCAGCGACACTGAATAAAGCGGCCAAGACGAGAGCAGATAGGAGAATCGCCCGGTGACGAATGCCGGGATCGTTGCGGCCCGAGAGCCGCTTCATCGCCCAACTGGCAAACCCACGGTTCCGGTCGGCAACTGCCTCGATCACTAAAAGATCGCGGCCGCCGCGAAATACCCGTTCTACTTCTGTCGCGTTCTCGAAACTTAGGTTTACGACGGAAAGAATCCAATCACGTTCTGCGCTGGGCAGATCGATTTTCGGCGTGCCCGCGTCATGGGTCGGGAAGGCGTATCCGGCAAAATTTGAGTCTGTATAAAAACCGCCTTCGACTCCCGGATAGGCCCGAAGAACGATTTGCGTGATTCCGCGAAGTGAGACCTCTTTGGCCTGCCTGGGAAGTGAATTCCAAGTGCTGTCCGAGGAAACGCGGTAGCGGTATTGCTGACTCAGTTCACGGATGGCACTAGACACCGTACGATTCGTTTCGCTAACCAACACGGTTTCAGTGCTGCGGATCGCCTCTGTGATAAGCAAGACGCTGAGCGTGGCTACGGACAGGGCGGCCAGCAGTATCAGAAATAGTTGCAATTGAAGGCGGTTTTGAAGCGGGCTATACATAAGGCAATTAGCGTGGCGGAGGACCCGGAGGACTGGGCGGCCGCGGCGAAGCCGCCTGTGCGAGATTCTCCAATGCCTTCACAACCTCCTCCGCGCATTTCGCGTTTTCGTCCGCTGCAAGCACGTCCTGATGCTCGTAGGCACGAACGGCGAGTTGATAAAAGTCACGAGCCCACCTCGGAAACGAAGCTGCTTCCTTATCGCGAGACTGTTCGAGGAAATACTCGGCCTGTTGGGTTCGAAAGTAAACTCGCTCGAGATGCTTACTTATTTCGCCCGGAGGCGGCGGCCCCTTGGGTCCTGGTCCCATACGCATGTGCTCTTGATGCTCTGCAATGTGATCCAGTGCATCGGCCGCCCCGATCATACGATCCGCCTCGAAGATCTGGCGACCTTGAAGAGCTTGCTGCGCCTTGCCTATATAGAACCGGCTGTAGTCCAGAGCGCGTTCGGCCGTGGTATCGACCGACTTCGTTTCCTTGACCCGCTGATTAATGTCTGCCAGACGTCTGGCCGTTCCATTTGCGTCCGGTCCGGGTGGTTGCGGTGGTATTGGCCTCGCCCAACAAACTCCGAAGGCACTGATTGCGATACACATCAGAACAGCAACTGCCCGGTATTGGGGGGTCAACAAAACCTTGTGTCGCAAAGCACCCGCCACGATTTCACCATGTGCTTTCAGCGTACTCTGGCAGTTCGCTGTTCGCTCAACGCGCATCCGTGTACGGTTGGCGAACAACTCTTGTTGCCGATTCGTGGCGTTATGAAGTGGACCGGGCGGCGGCAAAGGTGCGCGCTGCTGTGTGAGCGTACAATTTTTACGACCCGCTCGCATTATTCGGTGGCTTCTCGAGCAAGTACAGCGGCAATCACCGCTCCAATGGCATACGAGAGGAGAAGGTAAATTGATGGCCGATGTTCAGAAATGCGCCTGGAAAAAGAACTGCATCTCGACAACCGGATCTTCGCCCCGAGTTCTTGATCACTTCCGCTTCAAATCGTCCGACATTTCGAAATATTGGTGGCGATCGATCTCGCCTCGCGCGTAGCGTTCTCGGAGGATCTCCTCCGCTCTTGAATTCTGCATGGCTTTGAGATCCATCTCCCCGGAGTTGAAGTGATCACGCATATGTTCTTCCGCTCCTGAAACTCGTCTCGCGATCGCTTGCCCCGCCGCCGATCTGCTCGCTGTCCTAACACCCCAGACGCCTCCTGCAACCAGTGCCACCACTAATAGCAGGCCAACCAGGTGATCTAGTACTGGGCCAAGCCCAAAGACTGGGCCGGGGGGTCCACAAGCGCTCAGGACCAGAAGAGCCGCCAGGATCAAGAGAAAAGAATCGGCGTAAATTTTGGATTGCATTGTCGCTCCTTCTTGCCTAGAGTGTTCGTTCGCGGCTCGCCACACTCACTCTCATGGCTGCAGCGGTGGTGCAGGCTGATTCACAACTTGCAGCGAGACCCCAGTTTGCCGATTGATGATCACCTCGGCGTCCATAAGTTGATTACCGGCTGGCCCTGGACGCGTTAAACCCCTAACTCATACACGACCGCTGACTGGAATCACGCGAGTCACGTGAGTGCTGAAGTCCGGCGGAAAATACACAACGGTTCCACTGCTCAAAATCAAACCATTCACCTGTCCATCCGACCCATAGTTGAAGCTCCGGACGACGCCAGTGATCGTGGTCTCCGCGCCTGAAAACGGCGCCGGTGCGCTCTGAACTCCAACGGGCGGCGCAGGAGATAAAGGCGGCGTCGGCGCTTGCGCAGCAACAGGTTGAGGCGGTAGTGGCCGCGTTACCGCTGGGTTCGGTGGCGGTGGTCCAGGTGGCAGTGGACCGGCTGAAACTGTAATTGCCGCATTCGTCCGCCGATTGGTAATCGTTGTGGCATCGAACACGGTATCTCCGGCCGGCCCGGTGTGTGACCAACCGATGGCTACCATTTCAGCCCCCACTGGCGCGATGGCATTCACTTGGTTTCCATACTCGGGAGGAAAATGCACGATGGTTCCTTGATCGAGGATTAAGCCATCTAGACCGCCCGGCCCGTAATTAAAACTCCGAACCGTGCCGCTTATAGTGGTCTGGCTTCTCATCGTGGCTGGCGGCATTGGCGCGCGCGATCGTGCAGGCGCCGGAGGGGGTGGAGGCGGCGTCGGCTCAGAGTACGCCGATTGATCAGGTGGCGGAGGATTGGCAGGCAGCGGTGGTGCGACCGGCCGCGGAGCGCAACTTGCCAGAAAAGCGCCTGCGTTCAGAACAAGAATCAACGAGAACAAGTGAGAACTTTGATTTAATGTCATTTCTCAATTCCTCCTAAACGCGTTGAACCGATGCGAGCACGTAATTCATAGCGCAAGTCCCTTGCCAGGTCACAGGAGATTTTCTAAAGACGCCTTCGCTCTCGTCTCTGCAACAAGTTGCAATGGTCCGTTCCCCAAGATCCAGAAGCTGATGCGAATTGAACGTGTGCTCAATGCGTACGATATTTGGACCTTTGCCGGACAGCGGCTTTACTTTGATTAGGAACGAGCGATTGCGATTCGTATTAGCTAACGTCCAGTCGCTGTATGTGGGGCCTAAGGACACTGACAACTCAGGCGGCGTCAATCGCTTTCGCTACCCGATTCGCCGATCGGGTGGCCGCTTCCTGTCCCCAATTCAAATTGTCGCAGTAGGCGCCAGCGAAATGGATTCGCCCAAAGGGCTCGATAATAGCTGGCCAAAATTTCCTAAGCTCGCCTGGGCGGTAAGCAGTCGTCTCGCAGGCAAGGCACCATGGATCACGCGACCAGTCTACGGTCATGACCTTATCAATCGTGTCGCTCTTAGCTGGATAATGAGCCCGGAATGTTTCAAGCGCCTTCTCGGCCGTCACGCCGGGCTGTGCCGTTCCGGTGATCAAACCGCGCCGCGTAGTGACGTCATCCGCCATTGACCAGACATGTTCCAGGGAAGGTTGGCTGAACTCTACGTTAATGTTCGTTCCTTGCTCGTGCCAGAACTTCGTGCGTGACAGAAAGATTGGGCGAGTCGCCGAATAATAGGGCATATTTGCAATGGCCCACTGTTTGCGCTGGTCGAAAGCCGGGGTAAATGGGATCTGCCGCAGCATGACCGCGGACATGCAACAAACCAGATACTCTGCCTCAATGCTCTGGGCCGAGCTAGGCTCACCGTATCGCACGGATACGCCTTCGTTGCTATGGCGGATGCTTCTTACGGGGCTATTCAACTTGACCCGGTCGCCCAGGTGCTTCGCAAATGTCTCCGGCAACAGGCTGTTCCCACCCACTAAGCGAAACACCTGCGTAGGCCATGCTGGAACGCCGCGTCGCTTCAAAATTCCGGCATGCCAGACGGCTTGGAGCGCCGAGCCGCTCCCGCCCGTAACTCGCACGAATGCGTTAGACGCCCCATCCCGCCTCAACAAATCGTTTAGGCTGATTTCGTCGAAACGATTTAGTGCCGCCGCGAACGGCTGGTATTCATCTGTAACTCGCTCCGCGTATTTATCAAGATATAGACTTCGTGCGTCCCACCATGGATGGCGCTTGAAGAAATCAATCTCGCGCTGGTTAAAACCAAAGCCGGCAAGCACGAGCGGACTTGCCAATTCTTCCTCGGAATACATGCGTCCATTGATCCACCGCAACATATGCTCACGCCGGTGGTCCTGTAGATACGGGAGATTAAATTCCCGGACGTACGACCAGTACAAGTCGTAGCCTGGCTTAGTGAACTGCTCGGCGCCAGCGTCGACGTATAAGCCATCGGGCAAATCGGTGCGGACAGTTTTTACGTGACCGCCTATCCGGTTCGAGGCTTCGAGCACCGTTACGTCATGCCCTCGTCGCGTTAGTTCATAGGCGCAACAAAGGCCGGCAATTCCGCCTCCCGCCACAACCACTTTCTTGGCCTTCTTTGCTCTGCCGGGCTCGACCTGAGCAAGCAGGATCGTTGCACTCGCTGCAGTACTGAAGAGATGACGTCGGGTCATCATCGAGTTTTATCTGCTGATTCTATTACATAGATCTAAGACTTCCAGGTATTGAGCACCTGAGCAAACGGATTTATTTTCCGTTGCCTTCCGACCAGGCCGCATTCTTTGGGTCATCATCGACTGTCAGCGAGCAAGTACAGCGGGTTTGAGGGTCCAGCCCTGGAGCCGCCCAAGATCGAGAAGATGCGCGCCGTCGAATCCTTCGCGGTGGATCACCCAATCAAAGGGTTTCCGCGGATCCTTTGCAAAATAGCTCTCGAATTGAATGTCGCCGCGCCGTATGCTAACTTCTTCACTCGGATTGAGCACGTTGCCGGCTAGCGTTGCTACAAAGTCCGGAAGCGACAGGGTGTCCGAACCAACAAATACCTCACTCGGAAGGCGGCGATTTCGCCGTATGAAATCCGTCACATCGGCGACCGTCCTCTCGAAGGCGGAAGTTGGGATCGAAGTCCCTATGTAAGTGGTCGTGCCACGCACGGTCGGTCCATCGACGATTGCCGGTTCGAGGCCCAATAGAACCAACACCATGTCAGATGGCGACTGCATGCGGCCCTGAACTTCAGCAAACACAATGCCGCGCGTCAGAGACTCGGCGACCGCTTTGCGGTCACTTACCCTCTCTAGAGGACTTTCATAGAGCCTCAGGAGATCGGTCGCAGTTACAAATCGCACGTTCGGGTTCGCTTTCATGTGTTCAACAAACCGCCTTAGGACGCTGAAGCAGCGCTCAGAATCCGCCGCCGTGCGCTGCTGCGGCCGGACCCAAGCCTGGCGCACAGGATTGGCGCCGCGTTTGAAATTGACAGCATCCCAGAATTCAGTAGTGACGAACTCGGTCGGATGGTAGTAAATGCTGATCACGCCGCCTCCGGCAGCGGAGAGCCGCTTGGCGGCTTCGTCAAAACGTTGATTGGCTATAGGGTCCTCCGCGCCAGCGTTCAAGTTCGCGCGGAACTGATTCTGCCCCATCTGGAACACATACAGTAGGCCGCCATACCAGAACGGTTGTTCTCGCAGTCCCACCTGCTGACCCTCGTCAAGGTAAACAGGGATGCCTAGCCTCCGGAGTGCCAGATTGCTTTGCGGTCCCCAGGAATTGCCGGGCTGACCGTAACAGGAAGGCTGCCGCCCAAAGACCCGCTTGACGTCGGCCACGCCTGGACCTTCACGGCGCTCGAATTCCTCTGCTCCTTCGAGATAACCGAGGTTGACCAGGTACTCGGCTGGGGTCGGATGAACACTATGCCAGTTTGAGTGATAGCCGATGTCGTGTTTCGACAGCGCTTGGATTACGTCGCGTCGGCCACGACTTTCGAGAACGCGCGCCCTTTCACCCACCACTTTGAACGTGGCTCGAACTCCCTTGTTTGTCAGGTCATTGGCAATTCTAAGAGCGGCATCGTCCGCAGTGGGATCGATATAGTCTTCGGTATCGAACCAGAGTGCGACGTAAACCCGAGACTCGGCATCCAAGCGGATCGCAATAAGCAACAGGCCGATGAAAATCGTACGCAGCGTCAACGAGCTATGATACTCCGAATACAAACCTTCTCAGAACGACGTTGGCGGATGCATCTGCCTTCAGTGATGAAGAGTTCCTGAAAGCACCGAGAAGAGTTCATTCTTGCTTCAGGTCCAAACTCAGAACCAGTTCCCCCGCTTCGTCCACGTGAATGGGAAATGTTCTCACACCGCAGTCCCCCATTAATACATTGCCGGTCGCCAGGTCGAATCTCCAGGCGTGCAGCGGGCAAATTAGCGTAGTTCCCCCCACCAACCCATCCGCCAGCGGACCCGCGCGATGCGGACACTCAGCCTGTGTTGCGAAAACCTGGCCGCTCCTGGTGCGAAACACGGCGATTCGCTCCCCGAAGGCGAAAAAGTTGCGGCCTTCGCCCAAAGGGATGGCGCTGAGCGGTCCGAGCTTCAGTTCCTTCATATTCGCGGTCATGACAGCACCGGTAATAGCGATGTGAATTGACTTGTCGCGGCCGGCATATATGCTTCTTTCCAAGGATCCTTGTACGCGGCCTTCGACTCTTCTATTTCGCGTTCGAGACGCGCTGCAATTCCCTCGCTGTCGTCCACGACGACTGCCCGAATCTTTTCTATGCCGATCCTCTCGACAAAGCCGTACGTCCGCTCCAAATACTTGGCGTTCTCCCGGTAGTACTGAATGAAGCGGCCCATGTACTTGAGGACGTCGTGATGGTTATCGACGACGCACAGGATGTCGCCTTTCCGCACTGACGATCCGGCCGCGCCGCCGATGTAAATCTCCCACCTTCCACCCTCCACCGCAACCGCGCCCAAATCTTTCACCATTGCTTCCGAACAATTGCGGGGGCAGCCTGCCGTAGCCAACTTCATCTTGTGAGGGCTGTCGAATCCCTGAAATTGCTCCTCGATTTTGGTTGCGAGCGCAATACTGTCGCCCAGTCCAAAGCGGCAGAAATCGGACCCAACACAGCTCTTGCATGTTCGATAGGTCTTGCCATAAGCGAAGCCGGACGGCATATCGAGATCGCGCCAAACGTTGGGCAAGTCGTCCTTTCGCACCCCGAGCAGATCGATTCGTTGGCCGCCCGTTAACTTGACCAGCGGCACATGATACCTTTCCACTACATCCGCTATGCGCCGCAGCTGGGCCGGACTGATGACGCCGCCGGGTGTCTGTGGAACCACCGAAAACGTCCCGTCTTTCTGGATGTTGGCGTGAATGCGCTCATTGATGAAGCGCGCGTCCCGTTCATCCTCGTACTCGGATTTCCATAAGGTCTTCAGGAGCGATGCCAGGCCCGGCTTACTAGCGGCATCCTCCTTGCCGCCCGCCAGACAATCGAACACCGAGGAAACCGATCTCAGGTTATGTTCGCGGATGGCTCGAATCAGCTCAGGCTTTGCCAGCGGGACTCCGGGCACGTAGTAATGAATCGAAGCGTCTTCTTCAACCTGTCCGCCGCATGCCCACTCGACGATTTCCGTCACCATGGCCTTGCAGGAACCGCATCCCATGCCCGCCCGTGTCGAGTCCATCACCGCCTTGGCGCTGCGCTTCCCGTTCTTTACGCATGCAATCAACGCTCCCTTGCTTACGCCGTTGCAGTTGCAGACCTGCGTATCGAGACTCATCTCTTCAAATGTGACTCGCTTCGGCGGATCGCCGATATCGAACAGTAGCCGCAATCTCTCGTCGGGAAGCGGCGTGCTCTTGTCAAACGCCTGCACCAAGTAAGCCGCTTTGCTAATATCCCCCAGCAGAATTCCGCCCACCAAGCGTCCGTCGCGAATAATGAGCTTCTTGTACGTTCCGCGCTTCGGCTCGGCGAACTGCACCACTTCGTCCTCCGGATACTGCGGGTCGACAATTCCCATTGACGCAACTTCTACGCCCATTACCTTGAGTTTGGTTGCGACCTTCGAGCCGTGATACGCCGCGCGGGGGTTGCGGCCCGTGATGTGGTCGGCCAGCACCTTGGCCTGCTCCCACAATGGCGCAACTAGTCCATACATGTGGCCGCGGTGCTCCGCACATTCACCCACCGCGTAGATACTGCGATCGTCGATCGAACGCATCTGATCGTCCACCACGATTCCACGCTCGACCGTCAGGCCCGATCCGGCGGCAATCTCCCAGTTGGCGTTGATTCCGGTTGAGATCACCACCATATCGCAATCGAGCGTGCTTTCGTCTGAAAATCTAAGGCCGAGCACGCGGTCCGGACCGAGAATCGCCGTGGTGTTCTTCTGAAGGAGGACCCTAACGCCCAGTTTTTCCATGCTGGCCTTGAGAATCGCTCCCGCGCTGGGATCTAATTGCTGCGGCATCAAGTGGCCGCCCCGCTGAATGACGGTGACTTCGACACCAAAATTTTGGAGACCGCGCGCCGCTTCAAGCCCCAACAGTCCGCCGCCAATGACGGCTGCGCTCGCCTTGCCGTTCGCGTATTCCGCAATCGCGCGGCAGTCGTCCAAAGTGCGGAACACAAAGACGCCCGGCTTGAAACTGCCGTCCACCATCGTCACACCTTCCATGTGTGGAATGTAGGGCCGGCTGCCGGTGGCGATGATGAGTTTGTCGTAAGGCTCGGCGCTGCCGTCTTCAGCGAACACGAGCTTTGCGCGCCGCAGAAGTCCGGCCGCGCGCTTTCCCGCATGGAGATAGATATTGTTGCTCTCATACCAGGAAAGCGGGTTTAAATAAATCTCTTCTTCCCGATAGGAACCGTTCAACACATTCGAAAGCAGAATGCGGTTGTAGTTCCCGGTAGGTTCTTCGCCGAACATGGTGATCTCGAACTGCTCGCCGCCTCCGCGCGCAAGGATTTCTTCCACCGTCCGCGCGCCCGCCATCCCGTTGCCGATCACTACGAGATTTAACTTCTTCGGCATCACGCAATCTCCATAAATCCAATGTCCAAAAGTACGGAAGATTTCAAACCGGCCGGCGCGGCAACCAGCACCTCGATCCGTGTTTCCGGAGAGATGTCTTCGAGCACCGCGAGCGGCACGTGTATTGCGCCCTTGGCGCCCACGGGGAAGTAGCGCATTGGCTCTCCGCGGCGCGTAAGCACGAGGTAAATCATTTCGGAGGACGCGTTGCCCGCCCGGAAATAAACGGTCTGCGCGCGTTTGTCGCCCGGCACAACGTACGTAACGCGCGGCTGAAACGCGATTGGGCGGTCGAGCCCGCATCCTTCATATGAATAAAGCCCTTGAATGAACACTGGCTTTTCGTTCACGATCTTCCTTTCTCGATGCGCGCGGCGCAAACTTTGAACTCGGGCATTCGCGAAACGGGATCAAGCGCTGGGTTCGTAAGGAGGTTGGCGCGCCCCGATCCATTGAAGTGAAACGGCACGAAAAGCGTGTCCATTCGAATGGCCCGCGTCAGTTGCGCTGCAAGAACTGCCGTACCGCGCCGCGTTGTCACCCGCACTTCCCCGCCTTCTTCAATCCCATACTTGCGGGCCATCAAAGGATGAATCTCGACAAAGGCTCGCGGCGAGGCTTCATTCAAAGCCCGGACCCGCCGGGTTTGCGTTCCTGACTGATAATGCGCCATCACGCGGCCTGTTGTCAGATACATGGGGAACTCGTTGTCCGGTTCCTCTGCCGCTCCGTGACATTCGACCGGATGAAAATACGCGCGACCATCGTTCGTCGAGAAACGGTCTAGAAACAGACGCGGCGTGCCCGCGTGCGCGGCATGCGGACACGGCCAGAACACCCCATCTTCCCGGATAATCCGTTCGTAAGTAATGCCCGAATAATCGGCCAATCCACCTGCCGATGCCCGCCTTAGTTCATCAAAAATTTCGCGGGGGGACGATGGGAAAAATTGTGCGTAGCCCAGACGTTCCGCAAGCGACGAAAGAATCTCGATGTCGGTGCGCACGCCGTCCGGCGGGTCCATCGCGCGCTGCCGCAATATCACACGCCCTTCGAGATTCGTCATCGTGCCTTCTTCCTCCGCCCATTGCGCCGCCGGAAGCACCACATCGGCACGCGCCGCTGTTTCCGAGAGAAAGAAATCGGAGACCATCAGAAAATCGAGCGCATCCAGGCGCTCTTCAATGTGGGCTGAGCGTGGAGCGGAGACGGCCAGGTTCGACCCGAACACCAACAGCGCTCGAACCCCGCCGCTTGTGCCCAACGTATCGAGCATTTCGTAGGCCGACCGTCCAGGCGCGGGCAGGTCTCGTTCATCAATTCCCCAAACGCGGCAGATATGCGCGCGATGTTCCGCGTTGTCCAGACGCCGGTAGCCCGGTAGTTGATCCGCTTTCTGTCCGTGTTCACGGCCGCCTTGCCCGTTGCCCTGCCCGGTGAGGCAGCCATAGCCGCAGTACGATTTTCCGGCCTTGCCTAACGCCAGCGCCAGGTTGATGTAGGCCAGAACGTTATCCACTCCATGGCTTTGCTGCTCCGGCCCCCGCGCCGTCAGAATCATCGCGGTTGCAGCTTTGCCTAGCAGCGAGGCTGCATGGTGCAGATGCCGTTCGGGAATTCCGGTCATGCGTTCAACCCGTTCCGGCCAATAGGCTGAAGCTATCCGACGAACTGATTCGAATCCGCGCGTGCGTTGCGAGATGAAAGGCTCGTCGATGTAGCCTTCTCTCATTGCGATGTGAAGCAGGCCATTGGCGAGCGCTGCATCTGTTCCCGGCGTGATCTGCAGGTGGAGCGTGGCAGACGAGGCAGTCGGCGTGGCTCTTGGATCGACTACGATCAGCGAGCCCCCGCGCCTTCTCTGTTCCTCGAAATACTGCATGATAGGCGGCATTGTTTCAGCCAGGTTGCTGCCGACGAGAAGAATGGCACCGCTGCGCCCAATGTCTTCGAGCGGAAATGGAAGGCCGCGATCGATCCCAAATGCCTTGATGGAGGCAGCCGCAGCAGATGACATGCAGAACCTGCCGTTGTAATCGATCTGCGACGTTCGCAATGCTACGCGAGCGAACTTGCCTAGCAGGTACGCCTTCTCGTTCGTCAAACTGCCGCCGCCAAAGACCCCAACCGCATCCTTACCGTACTTCCGCTGAGCGCCTTCGACAGCGGCTGTCACCCGATCAAGCGCTTCGTCCCAACTTGCCGGGCGAAACGATTCAGCACGCGTGTCGCGTACCAGAGGCGATCGGAGACGATCGGGACTTCTGAGCAATTCTGCCGCAGTCCACCCTTTTTGACATAGGCCGCCGCGATTGGTTGGAAAGTCGCGCTCAATCACGCTCCAGGAATCCATATCGCGCGATCGCAAGTGCATGCCGCACTGGAGCGAGCAATAAGGGCAGTGCGTCGCGCAAATCTGAAGAGCCGTTCGGTTCTCCGTCTCAGACAGTCGCAGCATAGCTTTTAGCCACTTCTTCCCGCCTGAGCTTTATGCCCGCACGAAACGCTGCATCTGCAGGCCAAGTCCTTTGCCAATGCTTGCGCAAAGCCAACAACACGCCCGCGCCAGTAACAGCCAGCAGTGCAAGCACAGAAAAGCCAACCCCGAAGCTGCCGGTCGCGCCCTTAATAACACCCAATAGCGACGGGAGCACGAAGCCCCCCAGTCCGCCCGCCGCTCCCACGATTCCAGTTAGGATGCCGACGGATTCCGGAAAGCGCTGGGGCAGCAATTGAAATACGGAGCCGTTGCCCATTCCGAGCAGCGCCATCCCTACCGCTAAAATCGCAAGAGCGACCGCAGCGGCGGGCAGCGTCGCAACTCCTGCCATGCAAAACGCCGCGCCGCCCAGCAGCCCGATGAGCAAGCGATAGCCGCCCACCCGATCGGCCAAAGCTCCGCCAACCGGCCGTAGAAAACTACCGCACAGAATCACGCATGTCGTGAAGTCGCCCGACTGCACCTTCGTTAAGTGATATTGATCGTGAAAGAAAATTGCGAGATAGCTCGACAGTCCGACAAAACCGCCGAACGTCAGGCTATAGAAAAGACAAAACAAGCCAGTGTCGCCCATCTTGAGGACGGACGCATAGTCGGCCCAGCGCTTCACTTTTCTTTGAGCCGGAGCATCTCGCGCCAGCAGGAAGAATAAGATCCAGACAGCGGCAACGGGGATAATAGCCAACCCCAGCACGTTTTGCCATCCGATCGCCTGAGCGATTCGCGGCGCAAACAAAGTGGATAGTAAAGAGCCGCTGTTCCCTGCACCGGCAATTCCCATAACCAATCCCTGCTGTTCAGGCGGATACCACGCGCCCGCTAGTGGAAGCGCAGCCGCAAAACTTGCGCCCGCAATGCCCAACAGCAGTCCGAGCGCGAGAAGTGCGGGAAAACCGTTGGCAACCTTCCACGCGAGCAAAAGGGGAATCACCGTCAGCGCTAAGCCTGTCAGCCCTGTCCTTCGTCCGCCGAAGCGTTCGGTGCTCCATCCAAGCAGGGGACGGAACAAGGACCCTCCCAGCAGTGGAACGGCCGCAAGAAAACCTTTTTGCGCTGCCGACAGCTTGTATGCTTCACCGATGAACGGGCCTAAAGGGCCCAGAATCACCCACACCATGAAGCTAATGTCGAAATACAGAAAAGCGGCCACGAGTGTCGGTGGATGTCCGGCTTTTCGGAAACCGCGTAGAGACACAGCTACCGTTTCTCCAAATCCAAATTTTGAATTGAGCCAACGGGGCGGACGCCCAACACGGGTGGGCAGCGCTGCAGCAGCTTAGTGCAGCATTTTACAGGATACAATAGGCAGCCAACACGCGCAAATCACATCCGGGCGGCCTCAGCTTGCCGCCTTCGGAATTGATATGAAAGCCACTATCTTTGACGGTCAGCGTCTCGCGCTCGAGCCTCGAATCGCATTCGTAACCACTACCAAAGCAACTTCAACCCAAACTGTATCTGCCGCGATGTCGTTTCTGTCGAAGTAATCACGCCCGCGGTTGGATTCGGAATCGTCGAGGCGGAGGAATAAACAACCGTATTCGGCGTCGCGAAATTCGCGTGATTCAGTATGTTGAAAAACTCCGCGCGGAATTGAAGATTTAGGCGTTCCGAGAGCGCTGTGTTTTTCAAAACCGATAGGTCCATCTCCGTGAGATCGGGGCCTCTCAGCGTGTCGCGGCCGAGATTGCCGTACGTTCCCGTAGGCGGCACAATAAACGCGTTTGGATTGAAATACTCGTTGGGGCTTCCTAGAATTACATTGCCCGTGAACGCGGGGTTCACCGACGGCCGAACCGGATTTCGCGTATCCCCATTATTCGAAGGGTTGAATCCTAGTTGCGGCGTGAATGGAAAGCCCGATTGAAGCGTCACAATGCTCGTTAGGCTCCAGCCACTAGCCATTTTGCTCCGGAATCCGCTCAAGCCGCTGCCGAACGCTTTGCCTCGTCCAAACGGCAATTCGTACGTTCCGTTTATAACCGCAAGATGAGGTACGTCGGTTGTCGAGGGTCCATAATCGAGCTTCGGATTCAGTGGAAACATCACAAAACCGGGCGCGTTCGTTCCGACGCTCGTGTTCCACGCGCTTCCGTCATCCAAATTTTTCGAAAACGTATACGTACCGCGCAGTTGAAAACCGCTCGCGAATCGCCGGTTTACGTCCACCTGCAACGCGTTGTACGAGCT
>JBAUZG010000425.1:0-1857 GCA_049585195.1 Bryobacteraceae bacterium
ATCATCTGCTGATTAAGACGCTGACGGAAGGTAAGGACAACCCGTGTCCGCAGACCTCCATGCACGTCATCATGCAATCGGGCAATGTTTACAGCTTCCAACTGGTGGACGTGTCGCGAACGAAAACACCACCCGACCTGCGGGTTTCAGTAGAGCTTGCCGACGACGGGATGAAAGAAGCAACAGCCCATCCGAAATACGTCACGGCAGACGCCTTGAAGCTCGCCGAAGACGAAGTCGCGCGCGTCAAGGCGCAGCTCGACGACGAACGCCGGAAAAGCCAGGCTCAGATAGCTGAGCAGATCGAGAAATTCAAACGTGACTTTCCGAAGCGCTTGTTGCCCCAGTATGAGTTCAGCCGAAACAATCCGTTCGGGTTGGAGGAGATTGCCCGGCTGGACGATTACACCCTGCTGTGGTTCCGTCACCCGAGCGAGATTCCCGCTCTTTACGAAATTCGCGACGGCAAGCCTTCGCTCGTCGAGGCGAAGTACGACGGTGGGTTGATGATCGTCCCGGCTCCGTTGGCGGACGGGTATCTTGCCGTCGGGAAAAAGCAGAAGACGGCCTTTCACTGGAAGGGGAACTGAATGACGGACGATCGTGATCCCTCGGCGCCTGGGCCGGATGCCGGCGAGCCGGAAGAGGAACAGGAAGAACAGCAGCCCGCCAGGAGGAACGCGACACCCGATTACCGCAAGTTCGCGGGGAACCCGTGGTGGAAGCGGCGCTGGGTGCAGAGTTATCTCTGGCCCGCCGGCGTCATCGCGTTTGCCGCCGTTGTTCTCATCAGCCGCACCGCGTCGGTCGTAAAGACGGCCTTCCAGTCATCCAATGGCCGCGAGGCAAGCGTGGGCGAGTTGCGGCAGGATATTCGCGGGAACCTGCGTAGACCTGCCTCCCCCTTCCGCTCGGAGCCGGCATCCGAAGCGCAACCGCAAATCGAGGACTCAGGCGCAACACGGAATGGCGGGAACGATTTGGCGCAGCAGATCGCCGAAGAGAAGCGCCGGCATCGGATGGAAGCTTTCGCCTCGCCCATCTTCGCCGAGAGTGCGCCCACGGGCAAGGTGGCACAGTTTGTGCCGCAGCCCGGAATTCCAGATCTCTCGGGAGTTGATCTGTCCGGCTTGTCGCCACAGCAGAACGCCCAGTTGAAGCGCTACTTCGAAGCGCAGCAGGCTCTCCAGAACAGCCAGATGGCCGGGCTGGCGCCGAACATAGCACCCACCCCGCAGCAAACTACTCTGAACGCTCAAGAAGCTCAGAAGCAAAAGAACATCGAATTGAACCAGGCAACCGGACCGTTCCACAAGATCTTTCCCGGAACGGTCGTCGAAGCGGCGCTCGACACAGCGCTCGAAGGAAGTATGACCGGCGTGGTGCTCGCGCATTTCACGCGCGACGTGCACACCAACAATCTTCTCGGTCCGGTATTGATCCCCGCTGGAACACAGCTCGTAGGCGAAGCCGCGCCCGTAACCAGCTTGAATCAGCCCCGCTTGAAAGTCACCTTCGATCTGGCTATCGAACCAAACGGCTACTCGATCAACCTCGATCAATTCCAGGCCATGAATCAACAAGGCGAAACGGGCCTGGCCGATTCCGTCAGCAATCATTGGATGCGGACCATCGGCATCGCGGCCGTCGTCGGGGTCATCGAAGGCTTGTCGCAGTTTGGCAACGTGGGCGTGAGCATTTATAGCCCGCGCACCGAAATCTATAACGGCATTGGTTCTCAAGCTGGCAACGAAGGCGTTCGCATTCTTGACCGGTACCTGAATGTTCCGCCTACCGTGAAGGTCAATCCCGGCTCGCGTATCCGTATTGTTTTTCCGGTGGGCCTCGATGGCGTGC